>JBCBZX010000058.1:0-12352 GCA_039815105.1 Pseudomonadota bacterium | reverse complement strand
CTCATCGAGCGGGATCTCCTCTCGATCATCACTCACATACCCCGTCTCAGGGTCTAGTCTCAGAAATCTCAGGGAGCTGCCGGGATTTGTTGGCAACATCCCCCTCCAGCTTCATAGCAGACGGAGCCGTGTCGGGACTGCCAGTCTTTGTGTATGAAACTGGACAACCCATTGAGTTTGACGGCGTCAATACCCGACCCTTTGGAGAACTAACCAAGCTGCTTGGCTCTTCCGACGCGATTGGAAAAATGCGGCGGTCTGCCAGAAACTTCAAAGAGCTCTATACAGAAGCCGTTGATGATCAGTTTTATGCGAAGTGCGCACCCGTGTTTGATACGATGCGCGAAACCAAAGTCGACCGCAATATCGCCACCAGCGCCACGCTGGCAAGGATAGCGGTCAAACAGGCCAATTCAGGCGGTGCCATCTAAAAGGGGCTATTGAACACCCGGCTCGATCCAAATCGCCAGTTCGCCCTTATCGCCCTGAGCGAACTGACGGACAGCTTGGTCAATCTCGTAATAGTCACCTTTGTCAGCACAGAAAATATGCCCGGCGGTGCGCAGCACTGACGGTTCGTCAAACGAGCCTGCCATGAGCGAAATGTATGGGCTGTCAAACCGGCGCCAGAACATGAGTGACCCGCATTTGCTGCAAAACCCGCGCTCAGCATCCTCAGACGCGCAGTACCACGTGATGTCCTGCTCGCCTTGGATGGTCACATCATCCACCGAAGCGGCAGATGCCATAACAAAGCTACCGGTCTGATTGCGGCACTGCTTGCAGTGGCAGGCCACTATTTCCCGAAGCGGTCCACCAACCGAAAAGCGGACGGCACCGCACAGGCACCGTCCCGTCGCGTGGGGCTGATCAACCATTGACCGCGACTTGCTGATCTTCCCCTTCATGCTGGCGCTTGAGACGCTCGGCAATCAGGAAGCTCAGCTCAAGTGCCTGGTCGGCATTCAATCGCGGATCGCAATGAGTATGATAGCGATCTTTGAGATCGTCACCCGTGATGGCCACAGCACCGCCGGTGCACTCCGTCACGTTTTTGCCGGTCATCTCAAAATGCACGCCGCCGGCATAAGTCCCTTCGGCCTGATGGATGTCAAAGAAGTGGTCGACTTCACCCAGAACACGGTCAAAGGGCCGCGTTTTGTAACCGTTCATCGACACTGTGTTGCCATGCATCGGATCGCAAGACCAGATGACATTCCGTCCCTCCGCTTTGACCGCGCGGATGAGCTGGGGCAGATGGGCGGCTACATTTTCCTCACCAAAGCGGCAGATCAATGTAAGGCGCCCGGGGTCATTCTCCGGGTTCAGCAGATCGATGAGTTCCAGCAGCTCAACAGGCGTCATCGAAGGGCCACACTTCATACCGATTGGGTTTTTGATGCCCCGGCAATACTCCACATGCGCATGGTCAGGCTGACGGGTACGATCACCAATCCATATCATATGGCCGGACGTGGCGTAGTGCTCACCAGTGGTCGAATCCAGGCGCGTAAGGGCCTCTTCATAACCCAGCAACAGCGCTTCATGGCTTGTGTAGAAATCTGTCTCGCGCAATCTCTGATGGTCTTCAGCTGCAAAACCAATAGCGCGCATGAAGTTAAGACTCTCAGAAATGCGCTGGGCTAGGCCAGCATAGCGCTCGCCCTGCGGGCTGTTACGAACGAACCCCAACATCCATTGCTGTACCATCTCCAAATTGGCGTAGCCGCCCTGCGCGAAGGCGCGGAGCAGGTTCAGCGTCGCTGCGGACTGACGGTATGCCATGATCTGGCGCTCAGGGTCGGGAATACGGCTCTTCTCGTCGAAACCGATGCCATTGATAATGTCGCCACGGTAGCTCGGCAGCGTCACGTCACCCTTGGTCTCATTGTCCGATGAGCGTGGTTTAGCGAACTGCCCGGCCACGCGCCCAACTTTCACCACAGGCTTGGAACCCGAATAGGTGAGCACCACAGCCATTTGCAGGAACAGGCGAAAAAAGTCGCGAATATTGTCGGCACCATGCTCGGCAAAGCTCTCGGCGCAATCGCCGCCCTGCAACAAGAATGCGTTGCCCTGGGCCACTTGACCCAATTGCTTGCGCAGCGCCCTCGCCTCACCGGCAAAAACAAGCGGTGGAAAAGATGCAAGCCGCTCTTCGGTGCGCTTAAGTTCATCGGTGTCCGGATAGCTGGGCACCTGCAGGATTGGCTTATCGCGCCAGGACCGTGGTGACCAATTAGCAGACATCGCTTTGTTCCTCATCAGGATGTTTGAAAAATCCGCGCCAACGGCACCGCCGGGGCATGACCGCGCGCAGGCGTCCTTATACGCCCTTTGCGCGGCATTCCAATGCCACCAACGGCGCAAAAGTTGCGCAAATTTGTGCTTAGTCTTGCATTTTATTGCGCGTCACCCTGAACGCGCCTTTACCCGTCCACCTTCTCGCCATCCACCACACGGTAGGTTGGCTTGTACATGGTCACCAACTCTTCGGACGCGGAAGGGTGGAGCGCCATGGTGGTATCGAAGTGCGCTTTGGTGCAGCCAGCCTTCAGGATCACACCCAGAAGCTGCGCCAACTCGCCAGCCTCGGGGCCAAGAATGTGCGCGCCCACCACCACATCTGTTTCCTCATCAACAATCAGCTTCATAATGCAAAAGCTGTCGCGCTTCGGAAGAACATATTTCATCGGCCGAAAACGGGCTCTGAAAACCGACAAGCGCGGGTATTTGGCCGCCGCATCCTGCTCACTGAGACCCACGGTCCCAATTTCTGGCTGAGAGAACACAGCCGTAGGGATCAAATCATGGTCGGGGCTGGTGGGATTGTCTTTAAACTCAGTCTCGATCAGACACATGGCTTCATGGATTGCCACCGGCGTCAGTTGCACACGATTGGTCACATCACCCACAGCCAGTATGTGGGGCACATTGGTGCGTGAATACGCATCAACGACTATTTCGCCGGTCCGCCCCATCTCCACACCAGCGGTTTCCAGTCCGAGGGATTGCGTGTTGGGTAAGCGGCCCAAAGCCAGCAGAACTTGGTCCGCTTCAAGCACCCGCCCATCGCTCAACGTCGCCTGAAGTGGTCGATTGTCCGGTTTTTCGATCTTGCTGAACACAGTTTCGGTGATGATGCGGATGCCTTTGCGCTCCATCTCCTCATGCAGATTGACGCGCATATCTTGATCAAAGCGGCTCAATATCTCTTTGCCGCGATAGAGCAACGTCACATCAACACCAAGACCTTTGAAGATGCCGGCAAATTCCACCGCGATGTAGCCGCCGCCAGCAATGATGATCTTCTTTGGCAGCTCAGGCAGATCGAAGGCTTCATTGGAACTTATGCAAAGCTCGTGCCCCTCCAGCGATGCGTGGGGGTTTGGACGCCCACCCACAGCAATCAAAATGCGCTCGGCGGTGACTTCACGCCCCTGGCTTTCCAGCTTAACAGTATGTGGTCCGGTCAGTACGCCGCGTGAATTGAAAATGTCGGCGCCATTGCTGTCCAGCCCTTTGCGATAAAGGCCTTCAAGCCGCTCAATTTCCGCCTCCTTGGCGTCGACCAGCTTTTTCCAGTCAAAGGAAGTTGGCCCAACTGAGAACCCATAACCTTCAGCATCATCCAGATGTTCTTTTTGCTGGGACGCGTAGACATACAGCTTCTTGGGCACACAACCGCGGATGACGCAGGTCCCGCCATAGCGATACTCCTCGGCTATGCCGACGCGTTTTCCCATTGAGGCAGCAACACGAGCCGCCCGTACGCCACCAGAGCCGCCACCTATGACGAACAGATCATAATCATACTGGGCCATTGCACAGGTCTTCCTAAGGAGCGGTCATAGACAGGTCGTCAGCACAAGGCGGGCGCCGCCAGCCCCGCGTCGGTTTATCTTTCTATTGGGTTTCCGCAGCCGCGCCTGTGCCGTCCGCAGCAGCATCTGCTTCCTCTGCCTCAACGGTGGCACCGAACCGCACATTCATCGTCTTTGTGACGTTAATTTCCAGATCACGGCCAATACCGTTCGCCCAAACGCGGCTTGCTGCCACGATCTGGCGGCTGATGACATCCGTCTCAGCCAGCAGCTTCTTGCCAGTATCGGTCGAGTAGAAAGCTTCAAGCTCCACCAGCTCCGCCTCTGTGAACACGCGGGCGAAAATTGTTGCCACTTCGCGTTCCAGATCGGCCCGGCGCGGCGCTATGGCAATTGCTTCCTCATTCGCCACGTCGGTAATTTCGGCCTCAAGGTCGGGACGGTTCGAAATGAACCGCGTTTTCACATCCTGGAGAAGCTGGGGCAAAATCAAGTCGAAACGAGAGGTCGCTCCCGACGCTTTCACGGTAGCACGCGCTACCGACAAATGACTGTCGGAAATTTCCTGAGCCACAGACGGCGTGGCGAACACAAGAAATGCAGCGCAACTCAGCCCAGCCAGTTTGGCGGTGAAGCAACGAGAAGCACGAAGATAATTTGACATTTTGATCTTTCCTACTGGCACCATAATTTCGGGCGCGTCACTACGATCCGCATCACGCTCGCAGTAATTTCACACCTTCAGTGTTTGCCACAAGTGCTTGTGTGGCGATTCCGACGAACAATCCATGTTCCATCACGCCAGGAATGGCGTTGAGCCGCAATGCGAGGGCTTCTGGTTCGACAATGCGGCCAAAAGATGCGTCTAGAATAAAGTGCTGCCCATCTGTGAGATATGGCTTGTTCTCAACCATGCGCAATTTGATCTCACCGCTGAGCGAAAGCGCGTCTGCGGCGGCACGCACAGCGCGGAGCGTGGCCTCGAGCCCAAATGGCAGCACCTCAATTGGCAAGGGAAACCTGCCAATTGGATCGACCACTTTGCTCTGATCGGCGATCACCAGCATTTCGGTCGAGGCCATGGCCACGATCTTCTCGCGCAAAAGGGCGCCACCGCCCCCTTTAACCAGAACAAGGTTAGGGCCAATTTCGTCGGCACCATCAATGGTCAAATCCAGCGAGGCCGTCTGCTCTAACGTCGTGAGCGGCACGCCCAATTTTTTGCATAGCGCAGCTGTGCGCTCCGATGTCGGGACACCGACCACATCCAGCCCATCCTGAACGGCCTGCGCCAACGCGACAATGAATGCCTCGGCGGTTGAACCAGTGCCAATACCCAGCTTCATCCCGGGCCTAATGTAATTGACGGCAGCTTTGCCCACCATCGCCTTCAAATCAGTCATCAAAATCTCCCCGGCATGGTCACTCTGGCCTACTTGCCCCGTCGCTGTGCCGATTTGTCCAAGGCGTTAGCCGGTTCTTACGGTCAGGAAAACCAACCGCTCGTCATGTTGATGCACATGCGTGCCTTTTCCACGTTTACGAGACCACACAGGTCGGCTACCGCCGACAGATGATGACACAGACAAAACCACCCATCGCCCTGTTTGACCTCGACGGCACCTTGGCAGAAACGGGCCCAGATCTAAGAGCAGCCCTGAACCACGCCGTCGCGTCCATCGGCATTGCGCCCGTGAGCCTGGAATTTCTGAACTTTGCGGTCGGACAGGGTGGTCGTGTCATGCTGGAACGCACACTGACGGCGAACGGCAAAGAGCCGACCGAAGACCTAATTGCAGCCTTGCACCCGCTGTTTTTAGAGCATTACGAAACGCGCATGCCTGGTGAAACAACCTTCTTCGATGGCGTTCTCGACCTCATTGATGAGCTTCGAGCCGCCGGCTGGGCCACTGCCATTTGCACCAACAAACCCCAGAGCCTGTCGGACAAATTGATTGCCAAGCTTGGCCAAACACATCGGTTTGACGCCATTTGTGGCGGTGATCGGTTTGACTATCGCAAACCCGATGGCCGGCACCTGATGTCGACCATCGACATTGCCGGTGGCGACCCCCACCGCGCCATCATGTTTGGTGACTCAATTTCAGATATTGACGGGGCCCGGTCCGCCGGTATGCCGGTGGTGGGCGTTCCCTTTGGCTATACGGACAAACCAATCGCCGAGCTCAAACCGGATCTGGTGATCGAGAAATGGCAGCAGATAGATGTTGCAGCCATTGAGAGGCTGGTATCAGCTCATAGCGTGGCTTGACAGTTTCTCGCAGCCCCCCCATAGCAGCGGCTGAATGGGCGATTAGCTCAGCGGGAGAGCACTGCATTCACACTGCAGGGGTCACTGGTTCAATCCCAGTATCGCCCACCATTCACACCACTTATATCTGATTCATATTTGGCGTGACCTTGAGGTCAGAAGTCGGCGTTGGACGTCATCAGGGCAATTGCCTCCTCAACGTCCAATCCAATATCGATCCCGGCTTTGAGGACTAGATTTCCCTCGGCCTCGTGCAAATGACCATCTGAAAAACAGACCTCCCACATCTGGCTGACCAGATTGCGCTTTTCGGAATGGCTGAGTTCGGCTTTGGCCAAATCGATCACATCAGCGAAAAACCCGTTGCGCTGATCATGGTCCTGCATCATGGCAATGAGGCTTTTCACCTGAGTGTCCGACAGCTCAAAATCTTCGCAGAGTATGCGGTGAATAGCTTCGAGCTCCTCGTCGCGAACCACGCCATCAACCGGTACCGCATGCACCAGCACCGCAGCGGAAACATAATGTTCGAGTTCAGACTGAAATTGCGCCGTGGCCAACTGCTCAAGTGAGAGGCGCAGGTTCTGAGCTGATTCTGACTGAGACACGCACTCACCAAACGCTTAATGACGCCCGTCGACCGGCGTCCCCACTTGGCAAGCTAACTGCCCAACGGCAGAAGATAAAGACCAGTCGAGCCAACTAGCGACTTGCCCCCGCTTCCTCCAATGCCTTCAGGTAGTCGCCCCACATCTCATCCTTGTGGGCGCACAATTGCCGCAGGAAGGACCACGAATAGATGCCGGTGTTGTGACCGTCATCGAAATTTATGCGCACTGCATACCGCCCAACCGGCTCTATACCGTCTATCGTAACAGCGCTCTTGCCAGTTTGCAGGACGGCTTGGCCGGGACCATGACCTTGAACTTCGGCGGACGGTGACCAGACCCGCAACTGTTCAGCGGTCAAAGCGCTGTGCGTTGAACCATTCCAGTCGATGGTCAGGGTTCTGCGATCCTTGGCGACGCTCAAACCTGATGGCGGTGCCGTGGAATAGTCATCACTCATGCAGCTCAAGCCTTCCTGATTTTCAGTGTCACAGGTTAGACGGTTCAAATGCGCTTGGCAGTCTCCAAACCGCCCTTTAGGAGAGCGTTATGAGCAAGCACGTCACCAGTCCAGATAGATATTTGGTGCCTCCGCCAAAACCCACGCCCCTCGTGTGCCAAACGCTGATTGCAGAGGATGAAACCGGCACGCAAAGCGAGGTGTTCATCGTCAATGAAAAGCCCCTCACCATCTATCTGAACTCCCGCGAAATTGTCACTGCCATGACAATCGGAGACCACCCACACTGGCTGGCGCTGGGGTTTCTGGCTAATCAGGCCATGCTGGATGGAGCGAACCCCGTCACCGAAGTCGAGCACGATGAGGAGTTGGGCGTCGTGGTGGTCCGCACCCAAGAGCCGACTGACTTCGAAGGGAAAATGAACAAGCGCGTGCAAACGTCAGGATGTGCTCAAGGCACCGTTTTCGCAGACGTTATGGAGCAATTTGAAAGTCGAAGCCTGTCAGACATAACGATGGCGATCACCACCGCCGAGCTGGCATCGCTGACAAAAGCGATCAACACCACAGCTTCGCTATACCTAGAAGCGGGAGCCATACACGGCACAGTGCTGTGCTCACGCCATGAGCCACTTGTTTTCATGGAGGATGTGGGCCGCCATAACGCCGTTGATAAGGTCGCCGGGTGGATGCATGAAACGGGCACTGCCGCACATGACAAGCTGCTCTACACCACTGGGCGCCTGACATCAGAAATGGTCATCAAGACCGTGATGATGGGCATTCCAATCCTGGTCTCTCGGTCTGGTTTCACCGCGTCTGGTGTGGAGTTGGCCCGCAAAGCCGGCTTAACACTCATCGGCCGGGCGCGCGGGGAGCGTCATTTGGTCATGGCGCACGGGCATCGTCTAATCCGTGGCGCCAAGGTGGAGGTGGCGTGAGATGAGAATTCTTGGCGCTGTAATCGCAGGCGGGCAGTCAACCCGTATGGGAGCTGCCGATAAACTGGCATTGCCTTGGGAAGGGCGAACATTGGTTGCTCACGTCGCCGCGCGCCTGGCAGCGCAATTGCCTGAATTGCATGGCGTCGTTGTGAATATCAGTCGTGACAAAGCGAAACTGTTGCCGAAAGACATTCCGATTGTACCGGACGCCAAGCAACGGATGGCCGGCCCGCTGGCGGGCCTTGAAGCGGTTATGAAGCATGGGACAGACCATGGTTTCACCCATGTGCTCACTTGTGCCGGAGATACGCCGTTCCTGCCAGGTGATCTGGTTGAACGGCTGACGCAAGCACGTGGCGAGGTTCGGATTTTGCGCACCGGCGTCTATCCGCAGCCGCTGTTTGCAATGTGGCCGGTAGCTTTGGGCGGAGACCTGTGTGATTTTCTCGACGAAGGGCAGACATTCAAAGTGATGGCATTCGCCAAACGATATGATCTGGAGATGGTCGATGTGCCTGCCGCGAACGGCATTGATCCGTTTTTCAACATCAACACACCTGAAGATCTGCAGGAAGCGCACAGCCTGATCAAACAAGCGCAGGCGACAAAGACAGTGACGCAAAATGTCTGAGTGGCCAAAAAATGCCTTCGGGATCGCCGGTTGGAAGGATACCGGCAAAACCACTCTCGTAGAACGCCTTGTCAAGGAACTCACCGGACGGGGAATGCGGGTTGCCACGCTCAAACATGCCCACCACGATTTCACGGTAGACCATGAAGGCACGGACAGTCACCGGCATCGTGCGGCTGGGTCGTTGGAAACGATTGTAAGCTCAGCCAGACAGACCGTGCATATGACGAGCGTACAGCGTGCAGAACCAACATTGACGCAATTGCTGAACCGACTTGGAGCGCATGACATCGTGCTGGCGGAAGGCTGGAAAACCCAAAACCTTCCAAAGCTCATGCTCGTCGATGAATTTCCGCAAGAACTCTACCCCGGCACAATCGCTCTGGTGACTAAAGGTGAAGTCAGAGCAAATGAGATGCCCAGCTTTCACCGAGACGAGGTGACTGCAATTGCAGACTTCCTCAAAACGCGCCTCAAGGAAGGCCAGTTATGAGCGACCGACCACACAATTGGCGGCTGGAAGATGACTGCTTCGTGCACGACCGCGATCGCCTCACCTACGAACAGGCGATCGCCATTCTCCGATCGCGGCTCAAACCCTTGGCTGATATTGAAACGATATTGCTAGAAAACGCCTCGGGGCGAATATTGCAAGACACGGCGAAAGCTCCCCGCCCAATACCTGCCTTCGACAATTCAGCGGTGGATGGTTATGCCATTGCATTCAGAGACTTGTCCGACGGCGCTAACGCACAAACTCAGCTCAGCGTTTCAAGTCGCATTCCGGCGGGCGCCCAGGCGGTGATGCCAAAACTAGCCACCGGCACGGCCGCCCGCATCTTCACCGGTGGCGTGCTGCCGGAGGGTGCTGACACCGTAGTCATGCAGGAAGACTGCCGAACCACCGAGACCGAAGACGTTGTTCTGATCCCCGCAGGCCTGAAGAAAGGCTCAAACATACGGCGCGCTGGAGAAGATTTACAGGTTGGTGCCCCTCTAACCGGCCTGCATGAAAGGCTCAGGCCTGCCGATATTGCGCGCCTTGCCTCCGCTGGCGTGCATCAAGTGCAGGTCTTCGGCGAGCTCCGAGTGGCGGTCATTTCCAATGGCAATGAACTGCGCCAGCCCGGCGAGGCCCTGCCCCCGGGGGCCGTGTTCGACGCCAACTCCAAACTGCTCACATCATTGGCCAAGCACCTGCCCGTCGAAACGGTGTTCCTGGGGATCATGCCTGACGATTATGAACAGGTGAAAGAGCTTATAGCCGAGGCTGCGAGAGACTTTGATGTGATCATCACAAGTGGCGGCGCATCCAAGGGTGATGCGGACCATCTGCAAGCGGTCCTCAACGATCTTGGCAAGTCACACATGTGGCAGCTTGCCATCAAGCCCGGCCGACCCATGATGATGGGGCAGATAGGGCAAACGCCCATTTTCGCGCTACCGGGCAACCCGGTGGCCGTCTTCATCTGTTGGTGCCTGTTTGTGCATCCCTCTCTGCTGCGACTGGGAGGCGCAAACTGGCCCACTCCTCAACGCATCACTGTGCCTTCCGGCTTCGAAATTTCAAAGAAAAAGCCGGACAGGCGCGAGTTTTACCGTGGATGGCTTGAGACGCACGACGGCATCACCCAAGGCGTAAAATTTGATCGCGATGGGTCGGGTTTGATCGCCGGATTGCAAGCCGCCACGGGTCTGCTGGAAATACCCGAAGAGGCCACCTCCGTGGCTGTCGGAGAACTGATAAATTACTGGCCCCTCAGCCAATTTGGCGCTGATTAGGGTTTACATTTCCGCATCCGGCCACAGGTCTGTTTGCAACAAGGGAGACTGGACATGGCAAAGTGCGCATTTATCGGCTTGGGCGTTATGGGATACCCCATGGCAGGGCATCTGGCGACCAAAGGTGGCCATGACGTCACCGTTTACAACCGCACCAAGTCAAAGGCCGATAAGTGGGCTTCGGAGTTTGGGGGCAAGGCCGCAGCCACCCCGAAGGACGCAGCACAGGGAGCTGAATTTGTATTTTGCTGCGTTGGAAATGATGATGATCTTCGGCAGGTCACGCTGGGCGAAGACGGGGCATTTCAAACCCTGGCCAACGGCGCAGTCTTCATCGACAACACCACGGCTTCGGCAGCCATGGCTAAAGAGCTGGCGCTGGAAGCCGAGACCAGAGGCGCAGGGTTCGTAGATGCCCCCGTTTCAGGCGGGCAAGCCGGGGCTGAAAATGGCGTCCTAACCGTCATGTGCGGAGGCGAAGAGGCCGTTTTTACAAAAGCTGAGCCAATCATTTCCGCCTATGCACGCATGGTCGGCCTCATGGGGCCTGCGGGCAGCGGGCAGCTGACAAAAATGGTCAATCAGATTTGTATTGCAGGGCTGGTGCAGGGCCTATCAGAAGCGGTGCATTTCGCCAAAACCGCAGGTCTGGACGCCACAAAGGCATTTGAAGTCATCTCCAAGGGGGCGGCAGGATCATGGCAACTGGAGAACCGCCACGCCACCATGATCGAAGGCCAATATGAGTTTGGCTTTGCCGTGGACTGGATGCGGAAAGACCTGGGTATTGTACTCGAACAGGCCAAGGACATGGGAGCCCGCCTCCCCGTCACCGCACTGGTGGACCAGTTTTACGCCGACGTGCAGGCCATGGGTGGCAATCGTTGGGACACGTCATCCCTCCTCGCCCGCCTCGAGAAATAGTCAATTCTTCGACAAAACCATGTAATCCAAAGGCAGTTCAGTCGTATTCTTGATCTCTTCCATGGCAAATGATGAGGACACGTCTGAAATGTCGATCTTGGCGATAAGACGGCGGTAAAACGCATCATAGGCCTCAATGCTAGGTACGACCACGCGCAACAGATAATCCACATCTCCGCTCATTCGAAAGAACGATATCACTTCGGGCAAACTGCCAATTACTTCCGAAAAGCGCTTAAGCCATTCTTCGGAGTGCGTGTTGGTGCGAATGGACACAAATACGCTGACACCGGCATTGACGGACGGCGCGTCTAGGACCGCAACCCGGTGCTTGATAACGCCATCTTCCTCCAGCTTCTGTATGCGCCGCCAGCAGGGCGTAGTCGACAAGCCAACCCGTTTTGCCAAGTCGGCGACACTCATCGTGCAATCGCGTTGCAGAAGGCTCAATATGTTCTTGTCCGTGCGATCCATAATTCTCAACCTCAAGCAGGTCTTAGAAACTTATTCTATTTCAAGGCAGTCTGATACACGCTTTTGCAACTCAGGCAACACTTCAGCCTCAAACCAGGAATTTCGTTTCAACCACGCATTGTTGCGCCAAGATGGATGAGGCGTCGCAATCACCGCCGCGCCGGGGCATGGCCCGTCATTTCTGGGCGCAAGATGCTCGCGCCACGCCTCCACCGTTTCAGTGAGGTTACGCGGTTTGCCGTCCTGATTTCGTCGGGTGGGCAAATGATAGGCTTGTGCGTAGCCGCCAATGGCCAACACCAGCCGCAACTGAGGCATGGCCTGAAACACTTCATCATGCCACGCCGCTCGGCACTCGCGCCGAGGCGGCAAATCACTGCCCTTTTTGTCATATCCGGGAAAACAGAACCCCATCGGCACGATGGCAATTTTG
>JBCBZX010000097.1:0-9964 GCA_039815105.1 Pseudomonadota bacterium | reverse complement strand
GTCGAGTGGAAGGGCCTGCGCATTGTCGCGTCGGGGGATTATAAGGTCCGGTCTGACCCGACCTGCCAGCCCTATGAGCCAGTGCCGTGCCATGTGTTCATAACCGAGGCGACCTTCGGCCTGCCTGTCTTCAATCATCCGCCGGCCGCCCAGGAGGTGGCCAAACTCCTCGGATCTTTGAAGCAGTTTCCCGAGCGCGCACACATTGTGGGGGCCTACGCCCTGGGAAAGGCGCAACGCATAATCCGGCTTCTTCGCGATGGTGGCTATCATGAGCCGATCTACATTCACGGCGCCATGAAGAAGCTGTGTGACTTCTATGAAGGCGAGGGCATCGCCTTGGGCGAACTGCGATCGGCCACCATTGAACGTGGTAAGAAAGATCAATTTGCCGGGGAGGTCATCGTCGCGCCACCATCTGCATTTGCAGACAAATGGGGTCGCCGCTTTCCAGACCCAATGGCCGTGTTCTGCTCCGGTTGGATGATGGTGCGCCAGCGCGCAAAGCAGCGTGGCGTTGAACTGCCCTTGGTCATATCAGACCATTGCGACTGGGCGGAGCTCACCGAGACCATTTTGCACTTGCGGCCCGAACAGGTTTGGGTGACCCACGGCCGGGAGGAAGCACTGGTTCGCTGGTGCGAGTTGCAAGGCGTTGCCGCAAAGCCGCTCAATCTGGTTGGTTATGATGATGAGAGCGAATAAACCGCGTTCAGCACCTCACAAACTATTCTGGAAATTGCCGATCCATGTTCCCTCCCAGTTCCAAATCAAACCCCTCACAACTGAGCGATGACATTGACGAGCGCGGAGTGCGTGCGCGGTTGCGCGCATTCCTCACCAGCCGCCGTTTTGAAGTGTTCATCACCGCCATCATTGCGGTGAATGCCATCACGCTGGGCATGGAAACCTCCAAAACAATCATGGGGGCCATCGGGCCCGCCTTGATGGTGTTCGACAAATTCGTTCTGGGCATTTTCGTCGTTGAGATCCTACTCAAGCTCTACGCTTTTGGCGGGCGCTTCTTCCGTTCGGGCTGGAACTGGTTCGATCTGGTGATCGTCACCATTTCACTCATGCCCGCATCGGGTGCGCTGTCCGTTCTTCGGGCGCTGCGCATCTTGCGCGTGTTGCGGCTCATTTCGGTTGTGCCGGCACTGCGGCGGGTGGTTGGTGCCTTAGTTGAGGCACTGCCCGGTATGGGATCCATCATCGTGCTTATGGGGCTGGTGTTTTACGTGTTCGCGGTGATGAGCACCAAGCTGTTTGCCGAAGCGTTCCCTCAATGGTTTGGCTCGGTCGGCGCATCGGCATATTCGCTGTTCCAGATCATGACCCTTGAAAGCTGGTCCATGGGCATAGTGCGGCCCGTCATGGAGGCATTTCCATGGGCGTGGGCGTTCTTTGTGCCCTTCATATTGTCCACATCGTTTGTCGTGTTGAATCTGTTCATCGGCATCATTGTCTCAGCCATGCAGGCCGAACACGACGCCGAGGCCAATGAGGGCCGTGAAGCACTGAAGGACCAGAACACACTCATTTTGGAGGAGATGCGGGCGATGCGCATTGAGATGGAGCAATTGCGCAAAGGAGACACCAATGCATAAGGGGGCATGCCGCTGTGGCTCCGTTCGATTTTCGCTCACGGGCGAAGCCAAGTTCCAGCTCATTTGCCAATGTACGCGGTGCCAGGAGATGACTGGGGCTGGCCACGCGCCCATCATGATTTTCAAAGACGATGGCTTTGACGTTGACGGGGAACCGGCAGTCCATTCCTACACAGCCGCTTCCGGCAACATCGTCACTCACCATTTCTGCGGCGAGTGCGGGTCTCCTTTGTTCAACCGGAACAGCGAGTTTGCATCTGCGGTCTATGTGATTGTCGGGGCTCTGGATGACCCGTCTGTGTTTAAGCCGCAACGGCTAATCTACACAGCGGATGCGCAACCATGGGACAGCGCGCCCAGCGATATACCTTCGTTTGAAGGCATGCCCACCCGATAGCCAATTGCTAGCAGGATAGCGCCACCGCTCTATATGAATTCGCGTTATGCAAGCCTTCGCCGCCCTTTTGGATCGCCTCATTCTCACGCC
Organism: Pseudomonadota bacterium; assembly: GCA_039815105.1. Lineage (GTDB taxonomy): Bacteria > Pseudomonadota > Alphaproteobacteria > Rhizobiales > Rhizobiaceae > JBCBXA01. Next base: position 7,870 of record JBCBZX010000097.1, on the reverse strand, counting down.
CGCACGCAACGGAAAATTGCGCCTTCTGGAAGACTATTTTCGGGATCAACCGGACCCGATACGTGGCTATGCTCTTGCCGCTATCACCCGCGGCCTGGACATTAAATCCGTCAAGCCAGCCATGCTGCGCGCTTTGGCTGAGGAACGGGTGGATCCGATTCTGTTTCGCTACAGCTATGATTATGTGGGCGATATGGCGGAGACGATTGCGCTGACATGGCAGCCAGATTTCACGGGCGCCAACGAGCCCCTGAGGTTGGATGATGTGATCCATGAACTCAATGCGGCCACCCGTGTGACCGGCCCTAAACTGGTGGAGGGCTGGTTGCACCGGCTCGACGCTGATGGGCGCTACGCCTTGATAAAGCTCGTTACAGGCGGCCTGCGCATTGGCGTTTCCAGCCGACTGGCAAAGCAGGCTCTTGCCAATTTTGGCAATGTCGATGTCAACGAAATTGAAGAGCTCTGGCATGGGCTGGAGCCGCCATATTTGCCGCTGTTCGACTGGCTTGAGGGCCGGACAGAAAAGCCCGAAAATCTTGCCGCCGCACCTTTCAGGCCCGTCATGTTGGCCACCAGCTTCGAAGCCGCCGACCAGGAACGTTACGACCCGGCGGATTTTATGGCCGAGTGGAAGTGGGATGGCATTCGCGTGCAGGTGTCCTCAGACAAGGGCGTACGCCGGCTGTACTCGCGCACAGGCGACGACATTTCAGCTACGTTCCCAGACCTTCTGGAGGCCATGGATTTTGAAGGCACGCTGGATGGCGAACTTCTGGTCCGTAAGCCGTTCGCGCTGGAAGAAGCCGGGCCGGTGGAGGTTGCAAATTTTTCAGCTTTGCAACAGCGCCTGAACCGGAAAACCGTGTCCAAAAAGTTGCTCGCCAGCCATCCCGCCTTCATTCGCGCCTACGATATTTTGTTTGACGGGCAGGATGATTTGCGTGCTCTGGGGTTCGAAGAGCGTCAAAGACGGCTGACGGCCTTCATGGCCCACCTTGACCCCACGCGGTTTGATCAGTCCGGGCAATTGGCTTTCAGCAATTGGCAGGACTTGGCAAACCACCGCGCCGCGCCGCCATCGCCAGTGATTGAGGGAGTGATGATCAAGCGCCGCGCCGCACCCTATGTGCCCAACCGGCCTAAGGGTGAATGGTTCAAATGGAAGCGCGATCCAATGCTGATTGACGCCGTGCTGATGTATGCCCAGCGCGGCCATGGCAAGCGGTCTAGCTTCTATTCAGATTACACGTTCGGCGTGTGGAAAGGTGATGGCCTGGTGCCAGTGGGCAAGGCCTATTTTGGCTTCACCGATGACGAGTTGAAGCTCATCGATAAATATGTGCGCGACAATACGGTGGACCGCTTTGGCCCCATGCGGGCGGTGCGGGCGACGCGCGAAAAAGGGTTGGTGCTCGAGGTGGCTTTTGAGGGGTTGCAGCGCTCCACTCGGCACAAATCTGGCGTTGCCATGCGGTTCCCGCGCATCAGCCGTTTGCGTTGGGACAAGCCCGCCGCCGAAGCGGACACAATTGAAAATGTGGAAGCCTTGTTGCCGCCCGAGTGAATGGCTACGTGTCGGTCAACGACACCAATGCGAGCTCAATTATGCATGAACGTTCTGCTCTCAACCGCTTTCTCGGCGGCAGCCCGCTGGCCGTTCTTGTTCGGCTGGCGCTGATCTCTCTCTTGGTGGGGGGCTTGATGGCCGTGATGGGCTGGCAGCCTGTGGACATTATCTATGGCGCTGCCGATTTTGCTCGGGGTATCTGGAACCTGGGTTTCGGTGCCGTTGAGGCGCTGGGCCAGTATTTTCTGCTCGGCGCAGTCGTCGTGGTTCCTGTATTCCTTATCATGCGGCTCTTATCCACTGGGCGTCGATAGCGCCCGGCGCGGCTCGTCACTCAGCCCTTTCGCGTTTCTGCGCCTCTTCTTCCACATCGCGCATCATGTCGAAGAAGCGGCGTATCGCGAATTCACCCAGATCAATGGCTTCGTCCAGCTCCTGCTTCTGCTCCGTGAAGGATCGGGACAATTGCTGAGACGGCGAAGCTTCGAGCACGCGCAGCCTATCTTCCATCGCCTCAATGCGTGCTTCGAGACTGGCAATCTGTCGTTTCATCAGCGCTGTATCGTCGGCCTGCGCATGGACGGGGCTCGCCGCAGCTGTGACCATGATGGCAAGGGCCAATGGTTTGATGTTGGGTATTGTCATATTTCTGCACGGTCCCTTTGGATTGGCGCTTTGGTTGGCGTGACATAGACCCTGTCACCGGTTTAAGGCGAAGGCATGAAATCGATCACACCGAAGATTGTACCGGAGTACGCATGTCGCTGATCTACAAATTGAGCCCGAGGGATGAATGGCAGGCCGCCGAGGCCAAGGGCGTGTTCACGGGTGCTCCCATCGACATTGCCGATGGCTTTATACATTTTTCAACCGCTGACACAGTGGAAGAGACGGCCAATAAATGGTTTGCCGACATGGAAGATGTGCTTTTGATCGCCGTCGATGCGGACCATTTGGACGGCGAGCAACTCAAATATGAGCCCTCCCGTGGCGGTGAGCTTTTCCCTCATCTTTATGGCTCCATGCCTATGGATGCGGTCGTCTCTGTGCAGGATTTGCCAAAGTCCGGAGATGGCTTTGACTTCACGGGATTGCTGGCTTGATGTTGCGCCGCTTGGAAGCCTACACCCGCAAGGCCTTGTTTGGCGTTGATGCCGAAACCGCCCACAATCTGACCATAAAGGCCATGCGAGCGGGCATCGTATTGCCTGCACCACGCGCGCATGACGAACGTTTGGTGGTTGAGAAGGCGGGTCTGCGGTTTGCCAATCCATTTGGAATCGCCGCTGGATTTGATAAAAATGCCGAGGTCGCCGACGCCGCCTTGCGCATGGGCTTTGGCTTTCATGAGGTTGGTACCATCACTCCCAGGCCTCATGCCGGAAACCCCAAGCCACGCGTTTTTCGGCTGGTTGAGGAGAAGGCGGTGATCAACCGGCTGGGCTTTAACAATCAGGGGGCCAATGCCGCACTTGATCGGTTGCGGGACCGCGCTGCCAAGCCTGGACTTGTGGGCGTGAACATAGGCGCGAACAAGGACAGTGAAGACCGGGTTGCAGACTATTCATCAGGCATAAGCCGGTTCCACTCCGTGGCCGGTTACTTCACCGTCAACGTGTCATCGCCCAACACACCGGGGCTGAGAAATCTGCAGGCGGGTGATGAGCTTGTTCAACTCATTGATGCTGTTCTATCGGCACGGGATGCGGCCAAAGCAGAGGATGGTTGTACGGTGCCTGTTCTGCTGAAAATTGCGCCTGATATGACGCTGGAACAATTGGAGCAAACGGTCGGTGCGGTCCGCTCATCCGGGCTTGAGGGCATGGTTGTGTCCAACACGACATTGGACCGCAAGTTGGTTGTAGGCCACCGAAATGCCGGTGAGGCGGGGGGGCTGTCCGGCGCTCCCTTGTTCGAGCGGTCAACCCAGATGCTAGCCCAGACGCGGCGTCTCATCGGCCCGGACGCTTTGTTGATCGGGGTGGGTGGCGTCACCGATCCCCAAACCGCGATGGCCAAAATGGAAGCGGGTGCAGACGTTGTGCAGGTGTATAGCGGCCTGATCTATGCCGGGCCGCAATTGCCTATCGATGTGCGCAAAGCCATGGCCCGGCGGTGTGACGTTGCGGGATTGAAATCGATTACAGACATTACCGGCACGCGGGTGGACGAATGGTGCGCCAAGCCCCTTGGTGCGCCTGCCACAGCTTAGAAGGAAGACGCGGTTTTTCTTGGCAAGATCGCATATAGCGATATGCCGCGAAGTCCGAGGAAAAGGTTGAGCGCGAGCCACAGCAAATGGTTGCTCTGCCACCACGCCGCGAACGCGATGGCGACGAGATACAGCGCAAAACTAAACAGCATCCAGTCGCGCATTTCTTTACCCCATGCGGCCCCGATATAGACCCCATCCATTTGAAAGGCGAGAAAGCCGAACACCGGGGTCAGGGCTGCCCACACGATGTAAGCCCGTGCCTCCGCCCGCACCTCACCGTCCAAAACCAGAAAATCTATGAATGGCCCATGGGCCAGCATATAGATGGCAAATAGCGAAACAGCGAAGATCGCAGCACACGCCAAGCACAGATTTACGGTCCGCTGAAATCCTTTGCGGTCCTTCGCGCCAATGCTCTGGCCCACCATCTGTTCGGCGGCCGTCGCCAACCCATCCAGCAAATAACCGGACAATAGGAACACCTGCATCAAAACCGCGTTGGCGGCCAAGGTCACTTCACCAAACCCGGTGCCGATACGCGTGAAGATGACAAACGCAAATAACAGGCAAAATGAGCGGATGGTGATGTCGCGGTTGAGGGCGAAGAATTTTGCCAAAGCTGAGCGGTCGAGCAGCTGCTTTCTGTCGGGCCACGGGCGGCCTTGGCGAGACCGCCACCACAGGGCAAGACCTACACCTGTTGCAAGCGCCTCCCCGATAAGTGTGGCGGCGGCGATGCCGGCAATGCCATATCCGAGCGTCAGGCCCAGCCAGATGGAGAACGCCATATTGGTGCCATTGAGCAGCAGTTGAAGACCAAGCACGGTGCGGCTGTGGCCAAGGCCCAGAAAGTGGCCGGTTATCACATAGACTGACAGAGCCATGGGTGATGCCAGCACCCGAACCATGAAGTAGGCTCGAATGGCATCCGCCAATGGCCCCTCGGCGCTAAAGAACCATAGCCCGAGCTGCAACAGCAACGGAGCAAGGACGATGGTGGCGAGGCCGGCCAAAACGGCCACAACCATGGCCCGCAAGAAAACGGCGTCCAACTCCTCATCTGCCCGCGCACCAAATGCCTGCGCTGTCAAACCCACCACCGATGAACGTAGGAAGTTGAATGCCGTGAAAACCAGGTCGAATAGAATGGCACCGATGGCCAGGCCGCCGAGGATCACCACATCATCCAGTCGCCCTGCCACCCCGGTATCGACCAGGCCCAGTAAAGGTGTGGACGCGTAGGCAATGGTCATGGGCACGGCGATGTTGAAAACGCGTGCCAAGCTCACCTCGACGCGGCGAACGCTGTTCTCAGAATCGTTTGATGCATTGCGCGTGTTCATCGATCCATCTGCCACCAAGCATCTGGTACGCACAAGTTGCTTTGCCTGATTGTGCTTTGTCCCATAGCCCTCAATGTTTTGATGCACTATCTGCCCCCACAATGCCTGATCTCCCAATTGTCCATCATCCCGACTACGAGGCCGCCGACTTTCCCCCGTCGCACCGGTTTCCCATGGCCAAATTCCGCCACTTGCCGGAAGTTCTCATGCTTGAGGGATTGGCTGCGCCCGGTACGTTCTTGCTGCCTGAACCCGCACCCCGCGAGGCGCTGTGCCGAGTGCATGACGTCACTTATGTGGATGCGGTGCGCGCCGGGGCAGTTCCAAAGCCGGTGGAGCGCGCCATTGGCCTGCCCATGACGCCCAGTGTTGGCCTTCGCGGCGCGACAGCAACGGGCGGGACGATGCTGGCCGCCCAGCTTGCCATGGAGCGCGGGATTGCCTGCAACACGGCCGGTGGCAGCCACCATGCCGGGCGTGCGCATGGCGCCGGCTTTTGCGTGTTCAACGATGTCGCTGTCGCTGCGGCGGACCTGCTGGCAAGACACATTGCTGGTCATATTTTGATCTTCGATTGCGACGTTCATCAGGGCGACGGAACTGCGGACATCTTCCGCGACGAACCGCGGGTCGTGACCGTTTCCATGCACGGAGCCAACAATTATCCGGCTCAGAAGCAGGCGTCAGTTCTGGATGTTCCCTTGCCCGATGCCATGGGCGACGACAGCTATATGCGTGTTTTGCAGGAAACCCTCCGGGCCGCCGATCAGCTGGGCCCATATGATATTGTCTTCTACAATGCTGGGGTCGACCCCCACGTCGAAGACGTTTTGGGCCGCCTGTCGCTGACGGATAATGGGTTGGCCCTTCGTGACCATTTGGTGATCGACCATTTCCGAACGAGAAATGTGCCTGTCTGCGGCGTCATTGGCGGCGGATATATGAAAGACCACCTCGCCGTCGCCAGTCGTCACGCTATCTTGCATCGTGTCGCCGCCAGATATTTACAGAAAGCATAGCTCAGATGACCACTCAAGCAATCCGTATCATTGCCGCCATAGGTGGTCTCATTTTGGCGGTAGCAATTTTCTGGGCCTTTGGAGTTGAGCCTTTTTGGGACGGCGTGGAGGTTGTCACCTCAAGCCCTTGGGGCCAGGTGACGCTGATTGACTTGTATTTGGGATTTGTTTTGCACGCGGTGCTGATCTTCATTTTCGAACGAGACACTCTGCAAAAGCTCATCTGGGTCCTGCCAATTTTCTTCCTTGGCAATGTCTGGACTGCCATTTGGTTCGTTCTGCGTGCGCCTCAGATCGTAGCTCGCTTGCGCAGCTGAGACCGGCGCACAAACTCAGAGGTCAGAATGACCAAAGTTCCAGCCAAAACCCCAATTGCTGTTGCGCCGGTGATCGCCTCGGGTTCAGCGGTTAACGCCGATATTGTAGCGCCCAGCGCGTAGGTGGTGACGTAGCCTGCCGTGCCCATAGCGGTGAGCGAGCACAGCCAACTGAGAACGATGGAGCCATTGCTCACCGCCCAGCCAACGGACCGTGCGATCAGTATGGGCAAGCTCATAATGGTCAATACGCCGCCACCCAGCAGCGCCGCGCGGCCATAAGTCGTAGCGTCCAGCGTTGGCGCAAACACCAACATAGCCGCCCCAAGCGCCAGAATAAGCAGGCGGGCGCGGAAGAGTTGCCGTCCATCCGGCTGGCGTCTCTGGGTCAGAATGGGCGCAATGCCTCGCAGGGTGACGGAGGCGCACGCAAACAACAACGCCGCAATTCCAGCGCACAGCATGGCGGCGAGGGAAGCCGCCGCCGCTGCGCGAAATATGATCGGGAGCTCCAGATCGCGGGCGAGCGCATAAACCAGATAAGGCGTGGCGGCCATATCAGCCGGTGTTACGGCTGAGATCGTGGCTATGACAAGCAGGCTGCCAGCCACGCCAATGAAAAATGTGAGGGGTGTGCGCACCACGTCGCCGCCATTGTCCCTTCCGGCATTTCCCAAAACGATGCCAAGCGCTGTGCCGCTGATCAAAGTCCAACCCATAAGGCCCAGGCCGGTTTGCAGGTCGATTGCAAGGTCAACACTCTCTTGAGCGCGAAACAGACCGCTTTGTGAAATGTCGCCCAATGTTGTGAGCTCTAGACCAGCCCCCACAATTGCGACGCCCATACCTGCCGCAATGCCCAGCGGCAGGGCCAATGCAGCGAGCCGAACGATGCCCGCACGCCCCCCCAGCAGCGCCACCACCAAAGCGAGCCCAAAGGCGCCTCTGGCAATAAAGTTGCCTGGTATAAGGTTCTGCCGTGCCTCAAACGAAAACAAATATGCGCAGATGGCCGCCAACGCCGCCAGCAATGTGCCCAACGATATCACATATATGGCGGCCCTCAGGGCGCTGTGCGCGCCGTCTGGCACCGCAAGCCGAGCGACATCTGGAGTGTCGGTGCGATCAAGGGCAGGGGCCACAAAGCCAACGAAAAAAAGCCCTCCGGTGACAATGGCAAAGGCAAGCGCAAGACCGTAGCCCGGATCGCCGCTCCAAACCGATGGCAGCACGACTGGCAATAGGCCAAGCCCGGTCAGGCAGGCGATCGCCGTGCCTCGGGTGCTGGCAGTTCCCCCTTGTACAGGCCGGAAAAATTGCCCGCCATGCAGAGTGCGCGTGCCCAGGGCTATGCCGCCAATCACGGCAGCGACAATTATCATGAGAAGCTGGGTGAACAATTGACC
>JBCBZX010000402.1:0-2430 GCA_039815105.1 Pseudomonadota bacterium | reverse complement strand
GACACTGCCTTGATCGCACCCATGGCATTGCGCTCAATACATGGCACCTGCACCAGCCCGGCCACCGGATCGCACGTCATGCCAAGATGGTGCTCAAGCGCGATTTCAGCCGCGTTCTCCACCTGCTCTGGGGTGCCACCCAGCGCGGCGGCCAGCCCAGCCGCGGCCATCGCAGACGCGGACCCCACCTCGCCCTGGCATCCAACTTCTGCGCCGGAAATGGAGGCATTGGTCTTGATAATGCCGCCGATGGCCGCCGCCGTCAGGATAAAGTCCTCGCACTTCTCCGCAGTCGCATCCGCATGGAATTGCCGGTAATATTTAAGCACCGCTGGCAGCGTGCCTGCCGCCCCGTTGGTGGGCGCGGTCACAACCCGCCCGCCCGCGGCGTTCTCCTCATTGACGGCCATTGCATAGACCGACAGCCACTCGCTGGCTTCCTGGGGATTAAACGTATTCAACCGGCGCTCTTCGAGCAGCTTGTCGTGAATGCCCTTGGCCCGTCTTTTGAAATTCAGACCACCGGGAAGCTCTCCATTCTGTGCGAGGCCGCGTTCGATGGAAGCATCCATGGCGGCCACCAATGAGGAAACCCTTGAGCGAACTTCGCTTAAGGGACGGCTGACAGCCTCGTTCGCTCTTTTCATGGCTGCGATGGACTGGCCGCTTTGCTTGGCCATCATCAGCATGGCATCGGCGTTGTGAAACGGGTGCGGAACGTCCATTTGGGCTTCGGGGGTTCCGGCCGCGTGGCGTTGCATCTCATGGTCGTCGAGGACAAATCCGCCCCCCACCGAATAATATGTACGGCGCAAAACAGTCCGGCCGTTTTGATCTAGAGCTTCGCACGCCATGGTGTTGGCATGTTGCTGCGTCGGCGTCTCCATATCGAAAACCAGATCTTTCCGAGGGTCGAATCTATACACTGTGCCCGGCATTGGCTTCACCTGCCGTTCCGCCATGGTGCGGTCTACAATTTGGTCAAACGTGTCCGGGTCCGCAGTTTCCGGTTCAACGCCACTGAGACCAAGGATAACCGCCCGATCCGTCGCATGGCCTATGCCCGTAAACGCCAGCGATCCCATAAGGATGACCCGTAGACCCGAAACCTGTGTGCCCTCTGGCCTGGGCCAGTCACCAACCTCAATCTCTGACACAAAGCGTCGGCAAGCAGCCATCGGACCAATCGTGTGGGACGATGACGGCCCAACACCGATTTTGAATATATCAAACGTGCTCAAGAACATCGGTCCAACATGGCGGCTTGTCAGCGCTTTCGCAAACGTGATTGCGACGGCTTATGGCGTGTCTGCCTACCCGCAGCCGGTGAACTATCCCCAATTAAACTCATTGCGGTTGCCCGCAACCTCGAAACGCGCCAAGCTGGAGTCACTTGAAGGCATAGCTCGGGGAGGGGCCTATGGTCGTCTTGCAAGCGCCTCTTGCAGCGCTCAGCTCACTCAATTCTGCTATTTTGTCCGTTGGGCGCCAGCTTGGCTGGATAGCGCTTGGATTGATGGTTGTTGTCATTTTGCTTCAGGTGGTGATGCGCTATCTCTTCAACGCTGCGCTGCCTTGGCCGGACGAGGCGGCACGTTTCCTGATGCTTTGGATGACAGGGCTCGTAGCGCCCTCCGCTTATCGCTGGGGCGGATTTGTCGCCATCGATATGATCCCGGACATGCTGCCCGGCCGTGTGGCGAGTATCTTGACCTTGGTGCTCACGCTATTGGCGACCTTCATCTTGGCCACCGCTATTTATTTTGGCTGGCAGCACACATTTGGCTTTGGCGGCAATTTCAATTCCGGCTCCCTGCGCATTCCTCTGGACTGGTTTGGAGGCGAGCAGGTGAAGGTCAAGTTGCGCTATATGTACGCCTCTTTTCTCACCTGTATGATTCTGCTTCTGCTGGTGAATATCGAGCTGATATTGCGTCAACTCGTCTTGTTATTCCGGCCAGATGCAACGCTGCCTGACGATGGTTCCGCGCGCTTTCTCATCGCCTCATCCGGCGATGGCGAGGCCGATGGCGCGCTGCGCGTCGATTGATCGGAGGGATTTGAAAGATGCTTGTCTGGTTCCTTCCGCTCTTCATGGTCCTGCTCATGGTGGGCATGCCCGTCTTTTTCGCGCTTTTGTTCGCGCCGGGTGCGTTGCTTTTCCTGGCAGACCAGCAACGCGATCTCGCTCTGCTTTATCGCAATGTTTACAACGGCATGGACAGCTTCCCGCTCATGGCGCTGCCGTTCTTCATGCTCGCAGGCGAGATCATGAATCGAGGCGGCATCACGATCCGCCTCGTGGAGTTTTCCCAGGCCATCATGGGCCACCTTCGCGGCGGGCTCGCCCAGGTGAACATCCTGAGTTCGATCCTCTTCGCGGGCCTCTCCGGCTCAGCCGTGGCCGACACGTCAGCGCTCGGTTCCACG
>JBCBZX010000215.1:0-5354 GCA_039815105.1 Pseudomonadota bacterium | reverse complement strand
GAAGATCGAGAACAAAAATGGTACATACATGTTCATTGCAGACGTAGATCGTGCGTGGAACAAAGGACGTGATTATGGCCAACAATTCCCTGAGACTGGTTGAGGATAAGGGCGTGGACAAAACAAAAGCGCTAGAAGCAGCGTTGAGCCAGATTGAGCGTGCCTTTGGCAAAGGCTCGATCATGAAGTTGGGCTCAAATGAAAATATCGTCGAGATAGAAACCATTCCCACAGGGTGTCTTGGTCTTGATATCGCCCTTGGTGTGGGCGGCCTTCCCAAGGGCCGGATCATCGAGATTTATGGTCCGGAATCGTCTGGCAAGACCACGATGGCCCTGCACACACTGGCGGAAGCCCAGAAGGTGGGTGGCACATGTGCCTTTGTGGATGCAGAACATGCGCTCGATCCCGTCTATGCACGGAAGCTTGGTGTTGATCTCGAAAATCTCCTGATCTCGCAGCCCGATACTGGCGAGCAGGCTCTTGAGATTGCCGACACGCTGGTTCGTTCGGGCGCCGTTGATGTGCTCGTTGTGGATTCGGTTGCCGCCCTGACCCCACGCGCTGAAATTGAAGGCGAGATGGGGGACAGTTTGCCGGGCGCGCAGGCCCGTTTGATGAGCCAGGCCCTGCGTAAGCTCACCGCGTCGATTTCAAAGTCGAACACTATGGTCATCTTCATCAACCAGATCCGGATGAAGATTGGCGTTATGTTCGGTTCTCCCGAAACGACCACAGGTGGCAACGCGTTGAAGTTTTACGCCTCAGTGCGCCTCGATATCCGCCGTATTGGTGCCATTAAGGATCGCGACGAAGTTGTCGGCAACCAGACGCGCATCAAAGTTGTCAAGAACAAGCTTGCACCACCGTTCAAGCAGATTGAATTCGATATCATGTATGGCGAAGGCGTTTCCAAAACCGGAGAGTTGATCGATTTGGGCGTCAAAGCGGGTATCGTTGAAAAGTCTGGTGCATGGTTCTCTTACAATTCCCAACGTCTTGGGCAGGGCCGCGAAAATTCCAAGCAGTTCCTGCGCGACAATCCGGAAATCTTTGCAGAAATTGATCATCAGATCCGCCAAAACGCTGGCTTGCTTGGTGAGAAGCTTTTGGAAGATGGCGGTCCAGGCGACCAAGACGGCAACCTTGACGATGACGCTGATTCCATCGTGAACGGGTAATCGTCTTATGGTGATGTCGTTCTGAATTTTAAGAAAGTCGCAGCACCAACTGCGGCTTTTTCGTTTCTCGTTCTTCCCGTCCAGTCTCTTACCCCAGTTTCATAGACACGGCGTTGCGCAATGGCTAGAACGCGGCAAACCCAAATTCCGCGCACATGTAAGAGACTGTTATGAGTGGCCAGAGTTCGAGTGGCGTGAACGCCATCCGCGAAACCTTCCTGTCTTACTTTGAGAAGGCCGGCCACGCCCGAATTGCCTCATCCTCGCTGGTCCCGCAAAACGACCCGACACTGCTTTTCACCAACGCAGGCATGGTGCAGTTCAAAAATGTCTTCACCGGGCTTGAGCAGCGCGACCCGCCTCGGGCCACCACATCTCAGAAATGCGTGCGCGCCGGCGGCAAACACAATGATCTCGACAATGTTGGCTACACGGCGCGTCACCACACCTTCTTTGAGATGTTGGGCAATTTCTCATTTGGGGACTATTTCAAAGAGCAGGCTATTTTCCATGCCTGGACATTGATCACTGAAGAATATGGCCTGCCCAAAGACAAGCTTCTGGTGACAGTCTATGCCGATGATGATGAAGCCCACACCCTTTGGAAGAAAATCGCGGGCCTGACGGATGATCGCATCATCCGCATCGGCACATCGGACAATTTTTGGGCCATGGGTGACACCGGCCCGTGCGGTCCCTGTTCCGAGATCTTCTTTGACCATGGCGAGGGCATAGCCGGTGGCCCTCCCGGTTCGCCGGATGAAGATGGCGATCGTTTCATAGAGATATGGAACCTGGTCTTTATGCAATATGAGCAGATCAGCAAGGATCAACGGGAAAGCTTGCCCAAGCCGTCCATCGACACCGGCATGGGCCTCGAGCGCATAGCTGCCGTACTTCAGGGCAAGCACAACAATTACGAGATTGACCTTTTCCAGCAGCTGATCCGTGCGTCGGAAGAAGCCACAGGGGTTCAGGCGCAGGGCGATGCATTGCCCAGCCACCGGGTGATTGCGGATCATTTGCGAGCCGCCTCTTTCCTGATCGCCGACGGCGTGTTGCCATCCAATGAAGGCCGTGGCTACGTGCTGCGCCGCATCATGCGCCGTGGTATGCGCCATGGCAGCCTCCTTGGGGCGAGCGAACCCCTGATGCACAAACTCGTCCCCGCGCTGGTGGGTGAGATGGGCGACGCGTTCCCGGAGCTGCGCAGTGCCGAAGGCGCCATCCGCGACACGCTTGAAATCGAGGAGGTCCGTTTCCGCCGGACGCTTGATCGCGGCTTGTCCCTTCTCAATGATGCCAGTGCAGAGCTTGGGGAGGGCGACCAGCTCCCTGGTGAGGTGGCATTCAAGCTCTACGACACTTACGGCTTCCCGTTGGATTTGACGCAGGACGCCCTGCGCGGCCGTAAAATCGAAGTGGAGTTGGATGGTTTCAATACCGCCATGGAGAAGCAAAAGCAGGACGCGCGTGCCGCATGGTCCGGCTCCGGCGATGCGGCCAGCGAGGCCATCTGGTTTCCGGTGCGCGACGAGCATGGGCCCACTGAGTTTCTTGGCTATGACAGTTTGAAGTCCCAAGGCATTCTGCAGGCTATGGCCGTGGGCGGGCAGCTGCAGTCACAGGCCAAGGCGGGCGATGCCGTAGAGCTGGTTTTCAACCAGACGTGTTTTTATGGCGAATCCGGCGGCCAAGTGGGTGATCGCGGAACCGTCCGCTTCGATGATGGCACGGTGGTTGAAGTCTCAACCGTGCATAAGCGCGCGGGCGGACTGTTTGTTCACACCGGAAAAGTGATTGAAGGTGAGGTGACCGTTGGCGATGCCGCCGAGCTGTATGTGGACAGCGCCGCCCGGCGCGCGACCTGCCGCAACCACTCAGCCACCCATTTGTTGCATGAAGGTTTGCGCCAGGTTCTCGGCGACCATGTTGCCCAGAAGGGATCACTTGTGAACCCTGATCGCTTGCGGTTTGACTTCTCTCACCAGCATCCCGTCGGTTTGGATGAGCTTGATCGCATAGAGGCGATCACCAACGAGGCTGTGCTGCAATCTTCGCCGGTCACCACCCGTATCATGGCGATTGATGATGCCAAGGAGATGGGGGCCCGCGCCCTGTTCGGCGAAAAATATGGTGATGAGGTGCGCGTGGTGTCCATGGCGCAGTCGCAGGCCAATGACAATGGAATTTATTCAATCGAGCTGTGCGGCGGCACCCATGTCGCCAATACGGGTGAGATTGGAATGGTTGCGATTGTCGGCGAAACCGCTGTTGGATCGGGCGTTCGGCGCGTTGAAGCACTGACCGGCGACGCGGCGCGAAGCTATTTCCGCGAGCAGGAAGGGCGCCTTCTTGAAACTGCCGACGCGCTTAAGTCTACACCGGCAGATGTCGCGAGCCGCGTAACCCAGTTGATTGCCGACAAGCGTGCCCTTGAGACACAATTGGCTGATGCCAAACGCCAGCTTGCCCTGAGCGCTGGCGGCTCTGCCGGTAGTTCTGACAATGAGATCATTTCCGGCATCACCTTCATGGGCCGTGTGGTGGAGGGCATTTCAGGCCGAGAGCTGAAGTCCCTGGCGGACGAAGGCAAGAGCTCCATTGGCTCTGGCGTCGTGGCATTTGTTGGCAAGGACGGCGCGAAGGCGGGAGTTGTTGTGGGCGTGACCGATGATGTCACCGACCGTTTCAGTGCCGTAGACCTGGTGCGTGTGGCGTCCCAGGCCTTGGGCGGCAAAGGCGGAGGCGGTCGACCCGACATGGCTCAGGCCGGTGGCTCTGAACCGGAGAAAGCCGACGAAGCAATTGCAGCGATAAGAGCGGCGATTTCAGCCTAACTTTCACGTGGGATAGCCGGCAATCTAGGGCAGTTGGGGAGCGTCATGGCATTGTATTTGAACCTTGCGGCGGCCGTCATCTCCTTGGCATGGGCGCTGGTGCATCTCTTTATCGGTGGGCGAGACATTGCCCGGCACCTCCGCCATGACACCGCGTTGGAACCAATAGTCAGGCAAACCACCTGGATGTGCTGGCACATGATCACAGCGACACTGTTTGTGATCGCAATCTTGTTCGCGTTGACCGTCTATCTCGGCGATGCCGGAGTCGGGTTTGCAGCGACTCTTGTGACCGCAGGCGTGGCGATTGCAGGCCTAGTGTCCGTTCCAGTCCTCAAAACGTCCTATCGCGTGCTGCCCCAAGGCTGGCTTTTCGTGCCCGTTGTCGCTCTTGGCGCCAGCGCCTACCTGACAGCCTAGTTCGCCAGCATGCCCAGCTCGGCCCGCTTGGCTTTGGGAAGGGCGGCCACGATCAATGCGTGGCTGCGTTCAATATAACCGGCCAGATCGCCCGCATCTATTTGGCAGTCTTCGCCAAAGCGAAGCCAATTCCCCCTGGGCAGGTGCGGGGCCGGTCCAACGCCAGTTTCCTCTCGCAAAAAGCCGAATGCCATTTCATCGGTTTTGATGGTGAAGGGGCAGGGCGCGTCTGGCGTTTCAGCAGATGGTACGCCGATCGCAAACACCTTGCCGCCAACTTTCCAAACGTGTGATCCCATCCATTGGATGACCATTTCGGACTGCGGTAGAGCGCTGCAACAACTGTCAAACTGAGCGAGATTCATGCCTGCACCTTAGTCGCTGAGCGAAAGAGGAAAAGTGGAGCGGAACATAAAACGGCGGGCAATGCCCGCCGTCTGTGCTTCAATCAAAGCTTATATCTAAGCCATGGCCTTCTGCAGGTTTTCATCGATCTTATCGAGGAAACCTGTCGTCGAGAGCCACTCTTGATCCGGACCGATAAGCAGGGCCAGATCTTTCGTCATGTGGCCGCTTTCAACGGTCGCAATGCATACATCTTCTAGCGTTTGGGCGAACTGGGCCAATTCGGCATTGTCGTCGAGTTTGGCGCGGTGGGCGAGGCCACGCGTCCAGGCGAAGATCGAGGCCATGGAATTGGTCGACGTCTCCTCACCCTTTTGGTGCTGGCGGTAGTGGCGGGTCACAGTGCCGTGGGCCGCTTCGGATTCAACGGTTTTGCCATCGGGTGTCATCAGCACCGATGTCATGAGGCCCAGCGAGCCGAAGCCTTGCGCCACAGTGTCAGATTGTACGTCACCGTCATAGTTTTTGCATGCCCACACATATCCACCGGACCATTTGAGGTTGGAAG
>JBCBZX010000251.1:0-4495 GCA_039815105.1 Pseudomonadota bacterium | reverse complement strand
CGTCTAGCTACAAAAATACCTATCAATGCCAGCAAAGGGATACTGAAATGGCTAAGGATATCTTGAAGAAGATCAAAGATGAGGACGTCAAGTTCCTCGATCTTCGCTTCACCGACCCACGCGGTAAAATGCAGCATGTGACGTTTGACACGTCTGCGGTCGATGAGGATCTCTTCGCTGACGGAGCCATGTTCGATGGCTCTTCCATCGCTGGCTGGAAGGCAATCAACGAGTCCGACATGACGTTGATGCCAGACACGGACACAGCGTTCATGGACCCGTTCTACGCCCAGTCCACCATGGCGATCTTCTGCGACATTCTGGATCCGACAACCGGCGAAGGCTACAATCGCGACCCACGCATGACTGCAAAGCGCGCTGAGGCCTATATTAAGTCAGGCGGCTTTGGCGACACAGCCTATTTTGGTCCCGAGCCTGAGTTCTTCATCTTTGACGATGTCAAATTCTCTTCAGACCCCTACAAAACTGGCTTTGAAGTCGATTCAGCTGAGCTGCCCACAAACACAGATGCTGATTATGAAGCTGGCAATCTGGGCCACCGTCCACGCACCAAAGGCGGGTATTTCCCAGTCAACCCCGTGGACAGCGCACAGGACATTCGCTCTGAGATGCTGTCCGTCCTCAAAGAGATGGACGTCAAAGTCGAGAAGCATCACCACGAAGTGGCGGCAGCTCAGCACGAACTTTGCATGGTGTTCAACACCTTGACCCGCAAGGCTGACGAAACTCAGCTGTACAAATATGCAGTGCAGAACGTTGCCCATGCCTACGGCAAATCCGCGACATTCATGCCGAAGCCTGTTTATGGCGACAATGGCACGGGCATGCACGTGCACCAGTCCATCTGGAAGGATGGCAACCCGCTCTTTGCGGGCGACGGCTATGCCGGCTTGTCTGAGACGTGCCTGTTCTACATTGGCGGTATCATCAAGCACGCCAAGGCACTGAACGCTTTCACAAACCCGTCGACCAACTCCTACAAGCGCCTGGTCCCCGGCTTTGAAGCACCCGTGCTGCTGGCCTACTCAGCCCGCAACCGCTCCGCATCCTGCCGCATTCCATTTGTGTCTTCGCCGAAAGGCAAGCGCATGGAGGTTCGCTTCCCGGATCCGATGGCCAACCCCTATCTTGCCTTCTCCGCAATGCTGATGGCTGGCCTCGACGGCATCAAAAACAAGATTCATCCTGGTGATCCAATGGATGAAGATCTGTACGAACTGCCGGAGCGTAAACTGAAGAAGATTCCGACAGTGTGTGGTTCGCTGCGCGAAGCCATGGCTGCCCTGGACAAGGATCGCAAGTTCCTCACCGAAGGTGGCGTGTTCGACGACGATCAGATCGACGCCTACATCGAGCTCAAGGAAGAAGAGAACATTCGGTACGAGCACACTCCACACCCAGTGGAATACGACATGTACTACTCCAGCTAAGCCCAACGGCTTGGCGGATAGTCAGACCCAGCTCCGGGAAACCGGGGCTGGGTTTTTTATTGTGCAATGTAGTGAAACAAGAGCGTCGACCGAAATTTGGGGGCCTAGCCCTCCTTATGCTCGACAGCGGGAGGGGGTTCCACCAATCTGGTGACATGGAAGACCAAAGCACGCCCGATCTGATCACCACCCTCGCCAGCTCCGGTTGGTCGCAATGGATTGCCCAAACCGCCGACTTTCTGTTCCGGCCATGGTCGTTGTATCAGTTGCTGCTGATCGTGGCCGCGTTTGGCCTGGCGCATCTGGTGGGCAAAGCGCTGGAAACGCGGCTTGAGGCATGGGCCCGATCGCTGAAAACATCGACCTATGTCATGCGGCTGGTCATCGCCGTGATGCGGCGCACGCGTTTGATCATATTCATCGTTTTGCTGGCGATGGTGCTGGTGGTGTTGCAGGAGATCACTTGGAGCAGCCGGTCCTATCTGGTGGCTGTGACCCTACGCCTTGCCTTTGCGTGGCTGCTCATATCCGTGGCCAGCCGCATTATCCGCTCACGTTTTTTAGCGCGCATCTTCGCGGTGGGCGTTTGGGCCTATTTTGCAGTATCCGTTTTCGGCATGACGGACGATGTGTCGGCTGTGCTGGACAGCGCCGCGTTCCAAGTGGGCGAATTGCGGCTTTCACTGCTTGTGGTTTTCAAGGCCCTGCTGTTCACCACCCTTGCCTTGTGGCTGGCAACCACTGTGGGCAATTTCCTCGACGACCGCGTGCAACGGGTCGACGATATAACACCATCCTTCCGTGTATTGTTGGGCAAAGTGCTGAAAATCGGGCTCATCGGCGCGGCGCTTTTGATGTCGCTCTCGGCCGTCGGGATTGATCTCACAGCCTTCGCTGTGTTCTCAGGCGCAATCGGCGTTGGCCTGGGCTTTGGGCTGCAAAAGGTGGTGTCGAACTTCATTTCAGGCATCATCATCTTGCTCGACAAGAGTATTAAACCCGGTGACACGATCACGCTTGGCGATACGTTTGGGTGGATCCGGGAGCTGCGAGCGCGGTTTGTATCGGTCGTCACGCGCGATGGCCGCGAATTTCTTATTCCCAACGAAGACTTCATTACACAGCAAGTGGTGAATTGGTCCTTCACCGACGAACTGGTGCGCTTGGATGTGCATTTTGGCGTGTCATACTCATCTGACCCACACCAGGTGATCGCACTGTCGAAGGAGGCGGCGGCAGGTCTAGATCGCGTTTTGAAAACGACAAAGCCAGTGTGCTGGATGACGGGCTTTGGCGATTCTTCCATCGATTTCATATTGCGGTTCTGGATTTCTGACCCTCAAAATGGCCTCACAAACATTCGCGGCCAGGTGCTGGTCGCCCTGTGGGACATATTCAAGGAGAACGGTGTTGAATTCCCCTTCCCGCACCGCGAAATCATCATGCGCACGCCTGTGGAGTTGATCGACAGAAGCGCAATTGCCTCCGACGACCCGGCGGCCAGCTAAGCGCGGTGGTGCCCATGACGCTTTTTTCCGCTCAATCAGCCCGAGCCATATTGTTCTTCGCCGCAGTGCTCGTTTGGCCTCATTCGCCGGCCGTGGGCGCCCAAAGCGCACGAACCGAACTGAAACAGGAATGGCACGCCTTCTTGGAAGGTGAAGGCGTCTCCGGGGGTGTACTCATTATCGATGCCCCCGGACACGTGTTGGAAGTTGAGGTGGGCACCGCAGACCAGAGCACCGGGCAAGCCGTGACGTTGGATACGCGGTTCTACCTGGCATCCGTCGGCAAGCCGATGGTGGCAGCGGCCCTTTTGAGCGCCCACGAGCAGGGCTTAATTCAGCTCGCCGATGCTGCGAAAGACCATTTGCAGCACCTGCCAGAGGCCTCACAGCTCGACGGCTTTAAAAATGTCACGGTTCGCCAATTGCTAAATCATACCAGTGGTTTGGCGGAATATCTCGATGATGACTTCATGTCTCAGTCGCTGGCAAAACCCAAACACCGTTGGACCAGCCGCCAAGCACTTACCTTCGCCACGCCGTACTCAAAGGCGTTTCCTGCGGGCACAGATTTCGCGTACAACAACACCAATTATGTCCTGCTGGGCGAAATGCTAGCGGGGCTGGACGGTTCGCTCCCGGCGTCTTTGAGCAAGCGGGTATTTGGCCCCTCAAAAATGCAATCGGCGAGTGTTGGCGCAGATCCCAAGTCGTCAAATCTCGCACGGGGATACGACCAAAATCGCGATGTCTCCCACATCGGTTGGAACTCGGTTTTGGGCGATGGAGCGGTGGTGGCCTCCGCACGCGACCTTCATCTGTTCGCAAGGGGGCTTTTCCGCGGCGGCCTGTTTGGGAGTGCCAGTCTTTGGGAAATGGAGGGAACGCCTCCAGGGCCAGCTGACAATCATGGACTTGGCATCGCGATGGATAAAGATGAAACGGGCCGCTATCTCGGCCATGATGGTAGCTACTTTGGGTTTGAGGCGGAGTTTCGGTTTTACCCAGAAGAAGATCTTCTCCTGATTTACGCCATTAACGGCAATCAGGAGACGGATTTTGATGCGTTGAGCTACTTCGCGGATTGGTATTTGGCCAATTAGTGCGTCATGGACCACGCGGTTGGCACCCTACGCAGCATCGGCCTGTTTTAGTGGGAAAGACTTTTGGGCCTGCCCAAGGGTCTTTGCTTCGGGCTTGCCAAAGAGATAGCCCTGAGCGAGTTCGCAGCCAACGCTTTTCAGAAAGGTGAGCTGCTCCTCTGTCTCAACACCCTCGGCCAGCACACGCATGTTTAGCGCGCGTCCAAGGGCAACGATTGCAGTCACCACAGCCCGGGCGAGCTCCGCATCCCCCATGTCCAGTTCACGAATGAACGCACGGTCCAATTTGAGCTTGTCGAACGGAAAGTTCTTCAGCGTGCCGAGCGACGATTCGCCAATTCCAAAGTCATCAATCGCAAACGAAACCCCGAGGTCGCGGGCTTTTGAGATTCTGGCCTTCACCTTTTCAGGCGATCTTACGGCAACCGTTTCAGTG
>JBCBZX010000375.1:0-2816 GCA_039815105.1 Pseudomonadota bacterium | reverse complement strand
TCCCCTGGCTCGCTCGGGCTTCCTCCCCAATATCAATGGCCGGGTTTCCGGCACAACCACAAGTTCCGACGGCCGCGGCTCGAGCCGCGCCTCTGCAGGCATTCAGCTGGATCAGAACTTGTTCAACGGGTTTCGGACCGTGAACTCGATTCGCCAGGCGGAAGCGGGCGTGCGGGCCACGCGTGCTGGTTTGGCCAACACAGAGCTGAGCATCATGCGGGCTGGGGCAATCGCTTACATTAACGTGTTGCGGGATCGCCAACTCGTGGGCCTTCAACGCTCCAACCTGTCGTTTCTCACCGAGCAGGTTCGCGCAGCATCAGCGCGTTTTGAGGTGGGAGAGGGCACCCGCACCGACATTGCAACGGCACGGGCTCAAGAGGCTGCGGCCCGTGCATCGATCAGCTCTGCTGAGGCCAATCTGCGCATTTCAGAAGCGCAATATCGGCAAGTCATAGGCGTTGCTCCAGGCAATCTGCAGCCGGTAAAGGTGCCGTCGCACCTTGTGCCCCGCAGCTTGGCAGATGCGCGCAGCATTGCGCTTGCTCGCCATCCGGCAATCAAAGCTCAGCAATATGCGGCGGACAGCGAAAAGTTTGGCGTTAAGATTGCGGAAGGCGCGCTGCTGCCATCCCTCGATCTGACCGGAGCCCTGACGGCGACCACGACTGACACCGCGCAAGGCAGTTTCAACGATGCGTCGGTGACGGCGACATTGACCATTCCGCTTTATGCTGGTGGCCGAAACTATGCCAATGTGCGTCAGGCCAAGCAGCGCCTCTCCGCAGAGCGCATCGGTGTGGATCAGACGCGCGACCAAATTCGCCTCAACGTCGAAGAAGCGTGGGCACAGCTTGAAGCTGCGCGCGCCGGTGTTTCTGCCAATCGCGCCCAGTTGGAAGCTGGTCGACTTGCGCTTGAGGGCGTTATTGAAGAGCGCAATGTCGGTCAGCGGACAACGCTTGACGTTCTGTCCAGCCAACGCACCGTCAATGATGCAACGATCGGTCTTGCACAAGCTCGTGCCAACCAGTCTGCGGCTGCCTTTGCAGTTGCCGCAGCAACTGGTCGTCTCACCGCCCGCTCGCTTGGTTTGGGTGTGAAATATTATGACGACCGCGCTCATTACGAGCAGGTCAAAGATAAGTGGTTCGGCTTGCGCACGCCTAGCGGGCAATAATCTGAGTTGAGCGAAACTGCATAAAAGTCTGTGTGCGATCGCCACCTGTGGGCACGGCGCAATATTCATTCCGGTGCTGCTTTGATAGTTTGATTTCGAATCAGCGCGCGGAGTTTCTTAGAAGACGCGCGCGACGACAGATTTGGAGTTGCGTAAATTATGGCCCAGGCAAGCCCGACAGCCGAACCGTCCATGGAAGAAATCCTGGCGTCTATTCGCCGGATCATTTCGGATGAGCACACCGAGCAGGGCGACGATCTAGCCGCGCCAGCGCCTCAAGCGCAGCTGCAGGACGCCGACCCGGCGCCCATTCCAATCACAGACACGATTGCCGACGCGCCAGACGTGGCCGAGGCCGAGTTTTCCGAAGTAGACCCTGTGCAGGCGGAGCCAGCGTCTGCAGAACTGCCCGATGATGCGCTGGCCCCCGCGACTGAATTGAACTTGCCTGAAATGGCGTCGCCCACGATGGAGCCGCCAGCGCAAGACGTGCAGATGGAAGAGTTGATGGCACCGCTCGAACTGGCTGAGGAGCCGGTTGAAGAAATGACTGCGCCTGTTGAGGAAGACGCTTTGACAGCGGTAGTAGATGATGAGGAAGAAGAGCCCTTTATTCTCGATGCCCCAATGGAGCCAGAGTCTCAGTCCGCGCTCACCGATCACCTGACGGATACCGCGCTGGCATCTTTGCCAGCTGGTTTGCTGGAGCCCGAGACCGATGCAGCAGTCGCCTCTGGCTTCAAGCAGTTGGAGCAGGCTTTAGCCGCCCAGGGCCGCTCCATCGACGAACTGACGCAAGACATTTTGAGGCCGATGGTCAAAACCTGGCTCGACGACAATTTGCCTCAATTGGTGGAGCGTTTGGTGCGCGAAGAAATTCAGCGGGTTGCACGCGGCAACTAGGGCTGCTTCGCTTCAAGCCTTCCTTCAGCTAATATGGCTGTTGACCTGTGCACCAGGTCTGCGATTTACCACATGAATTGGATTACCGAACCAATGGCGGCGCAAACGCGTGCCGCCGTGATGGGATGAACATGCTCGACAAGCACTATGACGCCGCAGCTGCGGAAGCGCGGATCGCGACAAAATGGGATGAGGCAAAGGCTTTTGCCGCCGGCGCAGGCGCCAAAGAGGGTGCAGATGCCTTCACCATTGTGATCCCGCCGCCCAACGTCACCGGCTCACTGCACATGGGCCATGCGCTCAACAACACGTTGCAAGACATATTGGTGCGCTACAACCGGATGCAGGGCAAGAATGTGCTGTGGCAGCCGGGCACCGACCATGCGGGCATAGCGACGCAAATGGTGGTGGAACGCCAGTTGGCCGCATCGGGCGAGAATGCCACGCGCCAGGAAATGGGCCGCGAGGCATTTCTTGAGCGCGTGTGGAAGTGGAAAGCCGAAAGCGGCAACACCATCTATGGCCAGCTCAAGCGCCTTGGTGCCAGCCTTGATTGGTCCCGCGACCGCTTCACCATGGGCGACCCAACCCAGGAAAACGACCAGATGCAGCGCGCTGTCATGGAAGTTTTCGTGCGCCTGTACGATGAAGGCCTGATTTATCGCGACAAGAAGCTGGTGAACTGGGATCCCAAGTTCGAAACGGCCATTTCCGATCTTGAGGTCGAAAACAT
>JBCBZX010000082.1:0-11011 GCA_039815105.1 Pseudomonadota bacterium | reverse complement strand
TACCCAGTTCGAGCACCAGTCGGTGAGCCGCAGCCTGCGCCGCTTCAAGACTGACACCAGCCATCAGGATAACAAACTCATCTCCCCCGAGGCGGACGATAAGGTGCTCGGGCGATATACAATTGCCAATGCGGCCTGCGGTCTCCTTGAGAAAATCATCTCCCGCCCTGTGACCGTGCAAATCGTTGAGAGACTTGAAATTGTCCAGATCCAGGAAAAGAAGCGCAGCAGACTGGTTCGCCCCCAAAGCGTTCTGCAGTCGGCTTTCGCCGTCACTGTGCAGACGCGCACGGTTGGCCAAGCCGGTGAGCGAATCCTGATAAGCGAGTTTTTCGATTTGGGCCTGGGCCGTTTTTCGCTCCGTAATGTCGTTGACAAAACCGTGCCAGACGATCGTCCCATCACTTTGGAGTTCCGGCGTGGCGGTTCCACCCACCCAAATGTCCTGACCATCCATTCGCCGCAACCGAAATTCGTCCGACCACGGCTTCATTGTCTTGGCACTGGTCTCGATGCCTAGTGTGATCCGCGGCCGGTCCGCAGGATTGATACGCCGCACAAAGATTTTTGCGTCTTCCAACAGCTCCTCTGGGCGCAGGCCACACAGGTCTTCGCAGCCTTCACTGGCAAATGAGAAGAACACATCTTCACCGGGCTTCAAGCAGGACTGGAACAAAAGACCCGGGGCTTGGGCGGCAATCTTAGCGTGGTTCTCACTTTTCTCCTGGGAGCTGACCTGCGAGGTCACTTCCCGAATGGTGCCCTCGTAAAACAACCCGTCGCCAGTGACATCGTGCCGGACCAATCGAGCGTTCTCTGAGATCCATATCTTCTCACGGGATTTGAACCGATAGACTTCAGAGACGAAATCTCGCACCAGTCCATCGCGATTCAATGCTTCGAAAAACTCGGTCCGGCGATTTGGATCAACATACCATTTGCGGTCGATCTCGTTGACGTCGCGAAGCATCTCCGCCTCGGTGTCATAGCCGTTCATACGAACCAAAGCCGGATTGGCGGCCATCTGAATGCCATCCAAGCTGCAGCGGTAAATGCCTTCAGCGACCGTCTCATAAATATCTTTGTAGCGGCCGACTACCTGCCGATTGATGGCCTCGGACGAGCACTCAAAGCCAAGTTCGAGCGTCGGCTCCTTTGACAATAACCGTGCATCTGCCGGGATCAAACGCCCATCGGAGCATTTGAGCTCCACGGAACGGGTGGGCGGCAGAGGCTGGTGAAGGCCAAACTTTATAAGAAGTTCCACCAGGTGGTCTTCTGCACAGCCGGGGACGACCATATCAAGCGGCTGGCCGATCAAATCGGACCGGTCGTAACCCAGGCGCTCGACAAAGGTCGCACTTGCGTCAACAATAACG
Source organism: Pseudomonadota bacterium (assembly GCA_039815105.1). GTDB lineage: Bacteria > Pseudomonadota > Alphaproteobacteria > Rhizobiales > Rhizobiaceae > JBCBXA01. Next base: position 9,632 of record JBCBZX010000082.1, on the reverse strand, counting down.
TCGCCATCAAGCTCTATGGCATCAAGCTGCGAAGAGCCAATCATAGGACCGCTGACCAACATCTAACCACGCCATTCCCAATTCTGTATGGGCACCCGTCCTAAAGGGGGGAAATTGACATTCCGTTCTAAGATCCGCCGGTTCAATGAACGCGGTTAATGAAGTCTTTAAGATGTGATCCAAAGCCTGAACGCAGGCCATGGCAATGCCAGCAAAACTATCACTTGATCGCAACTGCATCTCGCTCAAAACTGACATTTTGCAAATGCCCTCGCCCAGGAATGAGATCATGAAACAAAGTGAACTTTCAGCCGTTTTGACCGACGTAAACTGTGCGAAGGGCCTTCCAAACGAACACTATATTTCTGCTGAAATGTTCGCCGAAGAAAAGCGGTCCGTCATCTTTGCAAACTGGTCAGGCGTGGGATTTGGCAAGGACATTCCAAGTCCAGGGGATGCGAAGCCGCTGGACTTTCTGGGCATGCCCATTGTGCTGGTCAGGGATCGTGATGGGTCTATTGGAGTTTTTCAAAACACCTGCCGCCACCGTGGCATGATCCTAATCGACAAACCGCAAAACATCAGGGGAGCGATCCGCTGCCCGTACCATAGCTGGTGCTATAGCTTGAACGGTGCGTTGCGCGCCACGCCTCATGTTGGCGGCCCTGGCCAAAATAAACATGACGACATCAACATGGATGAACTTGGGTTGATACGCATCCGCTCCTTTGTTTGGCGCGACGTCATTTTCATCAATGTGGATGGCCAGGCGGTTGATTTCGAACAGGCGCACGGCGCGCTGATGGAACGTTGGAAGGAGTTTGACCAACCGCTTCACCATGGCGGCGACGCATCCTCGTTCAAGTTGAACGTAAAGACGAATTGGAAGCTTGCGGTGGAGAATTACTGTGAAAGCTACCATTTGCCCTGGGTTCATCCCGGCCTGAACAGCTACTCACGCCTTGAAGACCACTACAATATTGCGGTGCGAGGCAGCTATTCCGGCCAGGGCACTCTGGTTTACCGCCAGCTCGGTGATGATGATGGTAAAAAGCTACCCGACTTCAGCGGGCTCAGCGACACATGGGATGAAGGCGCAGAATACATTACATTTTACCCCAACGTCCTTTTTGGGGTGCAGCGCGACCACTGTTTTGCCATTGTGCTGGAGCCCGTGTCGTGCGGAGAAACGGTCGAGCACATAGAGCTCTACTACGCCAAAGACGAGGGCGAAACACCGGAGTATGACGGGCTTCGCGCCGCAAACGCAGCTCTTTGGAAGACGGTGTTTGAAGAAGATATCTTCGTGGTCGAAGGCATGCAAAGAGGTCGCCATGGACAGTTGTTTGATGGCGGTCGTTTCTCGCCGGCAATGGATGGTCCGACCCACAATTTCCACCATTGGATCGCCACTCAGATTGAGCATGGCCGCGCTGGATGAGACGTGCGCTTGCCGATGATTTGGCAGCGATGGACGAGCAGATAATGGCCGCCCATGCGCAGCATGATTTTCCGGCTCTGGTTCACCTGTACACATGTGCGGCAGATGCCGCGGAGTTGGCGGACCAGCAGGACGCGGCAGCATTCTACTTGACCCACGCGTTCGTTTTCGCGTTGGAGGCAGGAGCGTCGGAAGCTGCCGCCCTCAACAAGCGTCTGGCGGACATTGGTCGTGCCGATTTGCTCGAGTTCTGAGCGAGCGTATCGCTTGTGACCAGCCACGGCACCCGCGCATTGCTGAATATGGAGGACTTTCACAAGTCCGCCGTTCTGGTGATTTCGATTCCAGCTTTACCTTGTGTCGTGCTGACGTCACTTCTTTAGGCACGCACTTCTTTAAGGACGCATGTCTTCGAACATGATCTCATTCGTTCTGGGGTTGGCCGTTTCAAACCACCCTGGATAGCGCCAGAGCTGCGCGTAAAGGGGAACAGGGCTAGCTCAAATGGCACAGAGAACCTGCTGTTCCTTACGCTCGCTGGTTCCTAAGAAAATCGCTGCAGGGCGATCAGGCCCGCACCACTTTGGACTTCACGCTGCCAGCAGCTTGGCGATAGCGTCAAAGCCCGCATGGTACACGCCTTCGCGAACCACCTGCTCAAGTTCAGCTTCCATACCAGGCGGCGTGTCAAAGCTGGACCACCAACGCCAGAACGTTCTTGCCGAGGATGTCACTTCACGCAGCTCGACATGTGCTGTGTAGTTCAAGAGGGGCACGTCGGAGGTCAGAATGCGGTAGCTGAAGCTATGGGTGTGGTCGGAGAGCGCCAGCAATTCTTCGCGCAGGGCTTCCCCGCTTTCCAAAGTGAAGGCGCGCACGGCGCCGATGGAGTCTCCGGCTCGACCGGCCTCAATCTGGCTCTCGGCGATGGCGGGGTGCCAGTCTTTGTGGCCGTTAAAGTCGCGGATCAGCGCCCAGACCTCCGGCACGCTGGCGTCAATAATGGTGCTGGTATCGACGCGGATCACCCGTTGCCTCCAAACCGTTTACGCAATTGCGCAAGTGCGGTGGCAAATACGCCATCGCCAATCTGTCGAACGAGGGCCGTCTCTTCCGCAGCCGGACAGTCAAAGGTGGCGCTCCATTCTGCAAAGCAATGCCTTTCACGACTGACGGAGCGGAGCCTCAAAACAGCGGTGTAATTTTCAACATTCATCGGCGAGTCAATAATGGAGTAGCGACAGGCCATCTCCGCATCATCGAGCATCAGCAACTTTTCGCGGATGGTGCCCCCGTCCTGCAGCCGAAAGTGCCGGATGCATCCAATTCGATCTGCCGGCATGCCACCCTCAATGCGGCTGGCAGCCACAAAAGACGTCCAACGAGGCAAAGCATTGAAGTCCCGCACCAGCGCCCAAACCCTTTGCACCGGAGCACCGATCACTTCTGACCGGTAAACCTCAGGCATTCTTTGAGCCCTTATCGGCGGGCTTTTCGGGTGGCGACACCAAAGATTTTGCGTCCTTAGCAGCGCGGAAAATGTCGCCGGACTTACCGATGGAGGATCCGTCGACCCCCACATCCTTGAGCAGTTCTTCGATCATTGGCGCCTGCACACGATAGCGCAAAACGCTGTCCATCACTTCATCGGTGGGGGAGCGGTCGCCGCCCCCCTCGCCGAGGCCTGACCCGCCCAGATGGACGACTTTTATGCTGTCGATTTTGTCCATTGGCTTGACGGTTTCGCGCACAATGGCCTCCAGCCGCTCAATGAGCTGGGCGCGGAGGCGACCGGCACGCGCGTCCTCCGACAGAAGGTTCTCGGCTTCGTTGCGCAAGCGCTCAGCCTCTGCACTCACAGTTGACAACAGGCGCTGTGTCTCGCTGTCCTTCTCGGCCATAATCCTGGCCACCTGCGCCTCGCGACTGGCTCCTTCGACCTCACGGCTGGTCTTCACGGCTTCTTCGGACTGCACGGCCTTGGCCAATTGATCTCCAACATCGACGCGCACCTTGGCCTCCTCAGACGCCTTTTCCAGCACTGCAATCTTGGACTCCAACTCCATAAGTTCGACCGTTTGCTGCTGCGCGATTTCCAGCTTGCGCAGCGTTTCCTCGCGCTCCACGCGAATGCGATCGGTCTTCTTCTCGGCTTCGATTCTGGCGCGCTCGGTCTCTTCGCGGGCTTTCAGCTCCGCTTCGTCAATCTCACGGCGCATGGCAATCTTGTCGGCCTGGGTTCCCCGCTCAGCAGCTATTTTGGCTTGCTCGGCCGCTGCTTCCTGCTTGGCCCGTGTTTCGGCGATGGTGGCGGACTGTTCGGCCCGGCGCAGTTCGATCTCCTGCTCCTGCATCAGGCGGGCAAGCTCTGACTCCCGATCCAGCGTCAATGTTTCGCGCTCCGCCTCAAGATTGCGCTCACGGATCGAGACCACCGCCTGCTGCTCGATCTCATTGCGCAGCTTGCGTCGTTCCTCGACGATGCGGATGAGGTTGGTCAGGCCCTCAGCATCAAAGCGGTTGGACGGATTAAAGTGCTCGAGGCCAGTCTGGTCGAGCTGGCGCACGGCAACAGACCTGAGTTCCAGCCCGTTCGGTGCCAGCGCTTCGCCGGCCAGTTTCGTGACCTCGTCCACAAATTGCGCGCGATCATCATGCACATCTTCCATGCTCATCCGGGCAGCTACGGCGCGCATGGCGCCCAGAAACTCGCCTTCAAAGAAGGCTGATAATTTGTCGGGATCACCAATGATGTTTCCAAGCGTGGTGGCGGCCGCCGAGACTGATTTTTCGTCCTGGGCCACCCGCAGAAAGAATTCAGCCCGCGCATCCATTCGCACGCGGTCCTTGGTGATGAGCGCATCCTCCTTCTCCGCGCTGACCTGAAGTCTTGACAAGCTGAAATAAACCGGGGTCACTTCATGGATGATGGGCAACACAAATGCGCCGCCGGAAATCACGACTTTCTCTCCCCCCAGCCCGGTGCGCACGAAGGCACGGTCACTGGTTGAGCGAAAATAGAGCCATTTGAACAGCCAAACCACGATGACGATCGCAACGAGGAGAACAACCAGAGTGGTGATGAGCGTACCGGTCATGGATCAGCTTCCTTTGATTGCCTTGAACAGGCGCGTCTGCTCGGTCAGGGCCACTTCTGTCGGCAGGCGCTCCATTGAGGATGCGCCGTAGAACCCGTGGCAATGTTTGGTGTTGGCCAGGATATATTCAGCATCCGGTGGCATAGCCACGGGCCCGCCATGCACGAGCACAATGGCCTCCGGGTTCACCGCCAATGCCGCCTTTGCCCAACTGTCCACGATGGGGGGGCACTGTTCCAACGTCAGTGCGGTTTCGGCGCCGATGGAGCCGCCAGTCGTGAGGCCCAGATGACATACGATAATGTCTGCACCAGCTTCAGCCATGGCCGTCGCATCTTCTTCGCTGAATACGTAGGGCGTGGTGAGCATGCCCTTCTCATGGGCCATGCGGATCACATCGACCTCTTGGGAGAACGACATGCCCGTCTCTTCAAGATTCTTGCGGAAGTTGCCATCGATCAAGCCAACCGTCGGGAAATTCTGCACTCCGGAGAAACCAACCCTGGCCATATCATCCAGCAGCACGTCAAAATTGGCGAACGGATCCGTGCCGTTCACCCCTGCTAGAACCGGCGTGTTGGGAGCCATTGGGATGACCTCACTGGCCATCTCCATAACGATCTCGTTGGCATTGCCATAGGCGAGTAGACCGGACAGCGATCCGCGCCCAGCCATGCGGTAGCGGCCGGAATTGTATATGACTATCAGGTCGATGCCACCGGCCTCTTCGCATTTGGCGGATAGTCCTGTGCCGGCTCCGCCGCCAATGATCGGCTCGCCGGCATCGCGCATCTTCTTGAAACGGGCCAATAGGTCTTCTCGGTCAAATCGCGGCACGGGACGCCTCCAATCTTCTGTCAGGTGTAATGGCCGACAGCGCAGCAATCGCGGCGTCGGCAAATTCAGGATCGTTGATGTGATGGGGTACACGGATCAGGCGTCGGTTGGCGGTTTCTGCGAACCCGGCGCTGATGGTGCTGTAAAGCGCTTCCCGGGCAGCCGGGTCGTCAAAGGGCTGTCCGGGTGCATCGAGGGCAGAAACCCCGCCTTCGGGGATGAGGAAGCGCACAGGCCCGTCCATCCGGTTCACACGCTCCACGATGAACTGCCCTATCCGCACATTTTCGTCCGGTGTGGTGCGCATCAAGGTGACCTGCGGGTTGTGCTCGTAGAACAGGCGGTGCTCATACCTCTCAGGTACCGTATTGCGCGCGCCGAAGTTGACCATGTCCAACGCGCCAACCGAGCCGACCCAGGGAAGTTTGGTGCGAATGAAGCTGCCGAAACGGTCTTCAGTCGCGGCGAACACGCCCCCCATCAGATGGTCGCACACTTCGGTGGTTGTGAGGTCCAAGGCAGCTGACAACAGGCCACTATCGGCCAGCTTCTCCATGGATTGGCCGCCCGTGCCTGTGGCGTGGAATACCAGCGGTTCCCACCCCGCCCCCAAACGATCCATGACGTTGGTGATGGCGGTTGTCGTGACGCCAAACATGGTCAAGCCAACCAAAGGCGCTTCGCTGGTTCCAGCTTGCGGTTTGTCAGCCTTTACCATGCCAGCCATGGCGGCGGCGGCGTTGCCCAACACTTTGCGGGAGATGCGGTTGATGCCCGCCACATCGGTGACGGAGTACATCATCAACATGTCGGACGGACCAACATAGTCGCCTACATTGCCGGAGGCCACCGTGGACACCATCACCTTCGGCACGCCGATGGGTAAGGCGCGCATGGCCGGCGTAGCCAGTGCCGTGCCCCCCGACCCGGCGGCAGATATGATACCGCCAATGTCGTCCTGAGCGGCGGCCCAACGCTCAAACGCCAACGTCATTGCCGCAACAGCGGTGCCACGATCACCGGTGAAAACGGCATTTGCACCGCGCGGGTGGTGGGCCGCCACCAAATGGGGAGGAACATCGGCGGCGGATGGTTTGCCTGTGGTGGACAGATCGACCGTGCGCACAGGCACTGCCGCGTCCAACAGGCAATCACGCAAGAAATTCAACTCCTGCGCTTTGGTGTCAAATGTGCCTGCAACCAGAACTGCACCGGACTGATTGCCCCGTGGCATGTCACGAATTTTGACCAGTGGCTCAACGGAGCGGCTGATATGATTTTCTTTCCAATGATCGCCATTCCAGCGATCCGGGGCCACATAGGCCCAGCCTGACCGGCGGGCGGCCTTCGCAGAAAGACCTGGCCTGGGCGCATTTGCCTCTGACGCGGCACCGGTGGAGATCGCATCGCCCGTCCTGATGGTCGGCACATAGTCCGGAATGTCCACCGGAGCCTGATCGTCCACCCGGCCTACGCCGAGCAGCTGCTGTTGCAATGCGCGGTCGCCGGCCAATTGCGCGGCGGGCAGCACGTGGGAAATTTTGCCGTTGACCATGATGGCGACATCTTCAGCCACTTCCGTAGCAACCTTGATGTTTTGCTCCACCAACAGGATCGCACAGCCACCCTCCTCCGCCAATGTTTTGAGAAGTTCGATGACCTGATCGACAATAACCGGGGCCAGGCCTTCAGTGGGCTCGTCGAGGATGAGAAGATCGGGGTCAGACAGTAAAGCGCGGGAAATTGCCAGCATCTGCTGCTCGCCACCGGACAATTGTGCGCCACCGTTATTTTTGCGCTCGGCCAACCTTGGGAACTGCGCATAGACGCGATCTGCGGTCCATGCGCTGCCCTTGTGCTGGCAAAGCCGCAAGTGCTCATCAACGGTCAATGACGGCCAGAGGCGCCGCCCTTGCGGTGTATAACCCACACCCAACGCCGCGATCTTGTTGGGAGATAGAGTGGTGAGTTCCTTGCCATCAAACCGAATGGACCCACCGGACACCGACTTCATGCCCATGATCGCATTGCACAGCGTGGTCTTGCCCATGCCGTTGCGGCCCAGAACAGCGTGCACGCCTTCGGAAAGAGTGATGTTAACGCCCTGTAGGGCATGGGACGCGCCATAGTAAACGTGCAGGTCGCGCACCGTCAGCGCGTGCTTAGAGCCGCCTCTCGCCATCAGTGGCCGCTCCCCAAATAGAGCTCTTGCACCGCTGGGTCACTCTCAATCTCTTCGGGTGTGCCCTCTGCAAACACCCGGCCATTATGCATCATGGTCACAGCTTCCGAGACGCGCAAAGCCACATCCATATCGTGCTCAATGATGATGAAGCCCATATGGGCGGGCAGTGCACCGAGTATCTCGATCAATTCTGTGCGCTCTGTGGGCGACAGGCCCGCAGCCGGCTCGTCAAACAGCACGAAGCGCGGTGCGCCCGCCAGCGCCATGGCGATTTCAAGTTGGCGCTGTTGGCCGTAGGAAAGTTCAGCGACAATGGTTTCGGCAACGTCGGTCAGATGGACAGCTTCAATAAGCGTTTCAGCCTGCTCCACACGCGGATCAGACGGCTTGGCCCGGCGCAGTGAAAAGCGCTGGGATGCCACGCCGCGGCAGGCGAGAAACACATTGTCGCGAACCGATAGCTGCCCGAACAATTGTGATATTTGATAGGTCCGGCGCAGACCGCGCCGGATCCTGTGTTGCACGGGCATGTCTGTCACATCCTCACCGAAGAACCGAACTCGACCGGTGGTGGTCGGGAAGTCTCCGGTGATGGCGTTGAACAGGGTTGTCTTGCCCGCGCCGTTTGACCCCAAAACGGCCCGACGCTCACCCGCCCGCACCGCCAGATTGATGTCTGCCAGCGCGACCAGCGCTCCAAAATGTTTGGAGACGGCCTCAAGCTCCAGGGCAAATTGCCCCGAAGTCTGAAGGCGCGAAAGAGCGTCGGTTCGTTCCATCAGGCGATCAGCCGATCAGCAAGGTGGGTTTTCGCGGGACACGACACCGTATTCCAGGAACTTGTCATACTCCTGGCCTAGCGTTTGCGTAACGCCTGGTGTCACCGAAACCGTCTTGTTGACGAGGTTGCCATTGGCATCCTCAGCGACCTCGGTCACGAAAATATCGGCAATGGCCTGGCGGCGCTCATCAAGCGTCACAGTACCAGTCGGCGTCTCCAATTCCAGCGAAGACAGCGTCTCCCGTAGCTTCGCGCCACCATCGCTCAGATCGCCACCGACGGCCTCAAGACCAGTCAGCAGGGCCAGCGTGTTGACATAGTAGCCATGGGCAAAGAGCGAAGGGGACGGGAAGCCGTTTTCATGCATCTCTTTGTAGTCGGCGACAAACTCAAGCCATGCCTCACCATCGAACGTGTCGGAGATGGGGCCAGCGGAGGGGGTACCGATCACAGCTTCTCTCACGCGACCTTCAGACCCGAGGACAGTTTGGTCCACGGTGATCGAACCGCCAACAAGCGGCAGTTCACCGCCGGCCTGCTGGTATTGGGTCAGGAAATTGACCGAATCTGCGCCACCCAAGGCCACGTAGATCGCATCCACCTCATCGGGCAGTGCGGCGATCACAGACGAATAGTCCTTATTGCCGATGGGTACCCAGAAGCGGTTTTCGACATCGGCTTCGCCGCCCAACCGACAGAATGGCTCCAACATGCCGAACACTTGGGTGTAGGGGAACGAATAGTCCTCAGCGACAACGGCCAGACTGCGATAGCCCTTTTCATTGTAGATATACTCGGCGAGGCCAGCCATCCACTGGGCGCCTTCGGTGTTGAAACGGAAGAAGTTCTCCGAAGATTCACGCAGCGTGGTGTCCTGTGCGCCGGACACACCGTTCAGGAATGTGACGTTTGGATAGTCCTTCGAGAAATCGCGTATCGCGATGCCTTCAGACCCTGAAAGCGGCCCGACGATGACGGACACGCCATCTTGCTCAATAAGCTTGCGGGCACCACGAATGGCGCTGTCGGGCGTCGTATCGGTGGACTGGACGATGAGCTCGATTTTGTCGCCCGCGACCATGCCATCCATGCCAGCCACCGCTTGCTCAACTCCGCGCACACCATCTTCACCAAGCACGGTGAAGGGGCCCTCGAGCGTTGCCAGAACGCCCTTTCCGTTGAAATACGGCTATGCGGCTGTCGGCGAGGTGAAAACCGGCGACCGGCAGGGTGAGGTCGTGTTCAGCCTGTTTCCCCATCAGACCAGCTTTGCCGTGCCTGACCATATGG
>JBCBZX010000393.1:0-2537 GCA_039815105.1 Pseudomonadota bacterium | reverse complement strand
GCCACCGCGATCATCCACACCACCGCGCGTTTGTCCGCCGCCGCCCAGGCGCGCGGCACCACGGTCACCAATGAGGCAATGGCCGACACAGCAAAGGCCGCAATCGCCGTCTCAACCGGAATAAAAGCCGTGGCAACTGGCATGAACACCAGCGCCGCCCCAAACCCGGCAAAGCCATAGACGACGCCCGCAAGCACCGTCACAATCAAAACCCATCCCAACCCCGGCAGCGCTAGCGTAGCGCTGAACGCGGCGATCAGGGTCTCAGGCATCTATATTGGCGTATTGATTGCCCGCATTGGCATCCGGCTTGTCCCAGTTGCGCTTGACCCCCAGCCACAACAGGATGGTCGAGGCGACAAAGACGGAACTGTACGTTCCTACAATAACACCCCAGATCATCGCAAAGACAAAGCCGCGGATCACGTCTCCGCCCAACACATAGAGCGAGATCAGTGCCAGCAACGTGGTCACCGAGGTCATCAGCGTCCGGCTCAGCGTTTCGTTGATCGAGATGTTGAGGACTTCGTTCAGCGGGCGCTTTTTGTACTTGCGCAGGTTTTACCGCACCCGGTCAAAGACAACCACCGTATCGTTCAGCGAATAGCCGACAATGGTCAGAAGGGCCGCGATAATGGCCAGATCAAATTTGATCTGCAGCTCGGAAAACACGCCGATGGTGAGGATCACGTCATGTACCAGGGCTGCCACCGCGCCCAAAGCAAACTGCCACTCAAAGCGAAGCCAGATGTAGATCAGCACCGCCGCGATGGCCAATACAACGGCAATTGCAGCCGTCTGGATCAGTTCACCCGACACCTTCGGGCCGACGGATTCGACAGCCAGAAACTGTATATCTGGAATTGCCTGTTGTAGCGCCGCTTGCAGTTGGAGCGTGGTTTGCGCGGTAACTGCCTCTTGCCCGTCCTGTGCCTGAATACGGATCATGGCGACGTTCTGGTCCGGGCCAAACGCGGGATCAAACACCTCGGTAATCGATGTGTCGCCCAACTCCAACGGCAACAGCGCATCGCGATAAAGTCCGATGTCTACCGGTTCTGTGCTTTGCGTCCGCACAGTTGTTCCGCCTTGAAAATCGATCCCGAAGTTCAACCCCTGGATAGCAAACGAGGCAAAACCAACGGCCATCAGAAGGCAGGAAATGCCAAGCCAAACCTTCCAGCGCGAGAAGAAATCAAAGCTCGTGCCCTGTTTGATCAATTTCAATCGCATGCGTGTTCACCGTTTGGGAGATCAAGTGTTGCGCCCGGCGCAAAAACGCCACGCACGGCATGTCGCGCCATGGGTCCGAGCCACAATGAGGACACCTCCTCCATGGGAGGGCATACAGAGCATTCATTCACAGCACTGGCGTCATTCATGCCTGTAAGGCTGCCCATGTAGCTGGGGTATTGCTCGTCTACCGAAGGTCGGGCGTAGCTCTTTGGTTTTTCAATCTTCATCCCCTACACCTCAATCGACTTTGGTCGGCGGCGCTCGAACCACATGACGATAAGCAGGCGGGTGACGAAAATCGCGGTGAACACCGAGGTCAAAATACCCAGACCCAGCGTGATCGCGAAACCCCGCACAGGGCCAGAGCCCATCGCAAATAGTATGACGGCAGTGATGAAGGTAGTGATGTTTGCATCCAAAATAGCTGACAAAGCTTTTTCATATCCGAGCTCGATCGCGCGCGCCGGGCCTCGTGCGCTTTTCAGTTCCTCACGGATGCGCTCAAAAATAAGCACGTTCGCGTCGACCGCCATACCCACGGTCAGCACGATCCCAGCGATACCAGGCAGCGTCAGCGTCGCTCCCACAAGGCTCAACAGCCCAAAGATCAGTCCGATATTCACGATCAAAGCAATATTGGCGAAAAGGCCAAACAGACCGTAACTCAATCCCATAAAAACCAACACTGCGGCAAAGGCGATCATGGTCGCGATCTTGCCGGCATCAATACTGTCTTGTCCCAATTCTGGGCCGACGGTGCTCTCCTGCAGAAAGTCCAGCTCCGCAGGCAGGGCCCCTGCCCTGAGCAGCACCGCCAGATTGGTAGATTCCTCGACGTTGAAGTTGCCTGTGATAATGCCCGACCCGCCCGGAATATGGCTCTGAATCACAGGGGCGCTGACCACCTCGTCATCCAGCACAATGGCAAAGGGAGAGCCGATGTTGTCGGCTGTATAATCGCCAAACCTACGCGCCCCGGATGTATTGAACCTAAAATTTACGGCCGGATTGCCATTCTGGTCAAAGGCAGGCTGGGCATCCACCAGGTCCTCCCCCGTGACGACAGCAGCACTCTCGATCACATAAAACTGGCCCGGCTCGTCCAGCGATGGCACCAGCTTGTTGCCAATGCCCGGGGACTGGCCGGGATCAGCGGTCCGGCTGACCACAGGGTTGAACGTCAACTGGGCCGTCGTGCCGATGATCTGCTTCAACTCGGCCGCCGACCCAATGCCCGGCACTTGAATGAGGATACGCTGCGCGCCCTGACGCTGAATGGTCGGCTCGCGGGTGCCAACCTC
>JBCBZX010000436.1:0-2045 GCA_039815105.1 Pseudomonadota bacterium | reverse complement strand
GTGCGCCCACCACCGCGATCGAGGCGAGTTTGGTTTTCAATGACATTGTTAAGGTCTCCTTGTTGGGTCTTTTTTTGTTTAGTGTTGATAACCGGGCAGCTCGAACGTGTCCGGATATCCGAACAGGGCTGCACTTCCACCGGTATGAAGAAACACGACATTCTCCATGCCGTCAAAGTATCCTTGGCGCAGCTGGTCGATCAGACCATCGAGGCCCTTGCCGGAATAGACCGGATCAAACAGCAGGCCTTCGGTGCGCGCCAAAAGCTTCAGTGCTGCCACCATGCCCGGCGTGGGCAAGCCGTATCCAGGGCCCACATAGTCACAATTGGCGCGCACCGTGTCGCGCGCGATGGTCATGCCGGTGCCCATATGCGCAGCAGTCCGTTCTGCCAGATCGAACACCATGGTTTCCTGTTTGTCCTGGGGCGCGCGCACGCCTATGCCCAGCAAATGGATATCGCTCTGCAAGGCGGCCAGCCCGGCAACAAGCCCGGCCTGGGTGCCGGAGCTTCCGGTGGCATGAACCAGCGCGTCAATTTTGAGGCCCGCGCCGTCGGCTTGTTCGACAAGTTCGCGCGCGCAGTTGACATAGCCCAAGGCGCCGATCGGGTTGGAGCCGCCGCCGGGTATGATGTAGGGTGCCTTGCCCTCGCGCAGCAGATCCTCGGCCAGCTTTTCCATCTCGGCATTCATGTCGGCACCGCCGGGGCGCTTTGAGACGCTTGCCCCATGCAGCCGATCCAGCAGGACATTGCCATTGAAAATGTAGTTGTCATCCGTCGAGCCGGTGCGATCCTCCAGAAGGATGTGGCAGGCCATGCCAAGCTTGGCCGCGGCGGCCGTCGTTTGGCGGGCATGGTTTGACTGGGTTGCACCCTGTGTGATGATCGTATCCGCGCCCTGACGGACAGCATCCGCCATAAGGTATTCAAGCTTGCGCGTCTTGTTGCCGCCCGAAGAGAGCCCGGTGCAGTCATCACGCTTTACCCAAAGACGTGGCCCGCCAAGATGCTCGCTGAGCCGGTCCATCGGCTCCAACGGCGTCGGCAGGTGGCCGAGCGCGATGCGGGGAAACTTTGCCAAAGTGATGGAAAGCTCTTTGCAAAGGCTGAGGCTCAGATCGTTGTCCATGCGCGATCGGCGGTCGATGAGGTCTTCAGTTTCAGGCACGCGCAGTCTCCATTGTCACTCACTCCAACCATTCCGCATGGAAATCGGTCAAAACAGTGCTTTTGTTTTCGCCTACCCATACTAAAAGTATGGGCAAGGGAGATATTCTATGGATCTACGCTGGCTTGATGATGTTCTTGTTCTGCTGGAAGAGGGCAACCTTACCCGCGCGGCGGCGCGCAGAAACGTAACACAGCCTGCCTTTTCTCGCCGTATTCGCGCTTTTGAAGGGTGGTTGGGATCGCCCATCATATCGCGTGAAAGCAACCGCATCGCCGCAAGCCCGGCGCTGACATCGCATGAAGACGAAATTCGCGCACTTGCCTTACGTTTGAAGGAATTGCGGATAAAAGTGGCAAGTTACGAACCGGCCCGGTCGACCGTCACGATTGCGGCGCAACATGCACCGGTGCAATCCGTCTTCCCCGATCTCGCTCTGCGCGCCAAAGCGGTGTTTCCGGGGCTGAAGTTTCGGCTCCGTGTCGGCAACCTTGATGAGTGTGCCTCTAGATTTCTGCGGGGGGATGCCGATATGCTGCTGTGTTACGAGGCCGAAACGGCAAGACAGCTTGAATTTGGCACCAATGTTGAAAGAGCGCTTTGGAGCACGGATTTTTTGATCCCGATCGTGGGCGGCTCTCTGCGCTACGCCGTGCGCTCTAATTCCAGCATTCCCAATGACACGCCAACCATCGCCTATCCTCCCGACAGCTATTTTGGCGAAGCGTTGCGTCGCGCAAACTGTCCGTTCAGTTCAACCGAGCTGAATTCCAACACAATCTGCATAACGGCGTTTTCGAGCGGTATTCTCGAACTGGTGAGCAAAGGATTGGGGGTCGGATGGGTGCCATTCAGTATGGCGCACCGGGAGC
>JBCBZX010000265.1:0-4242 GCA_039815105.1 Pseudomonadota bacterium | reverse complement strand
TCGATCGGTGTGTGCGCTGGTTGTATCCAAGTGCCCTCGCAGTGATCGGAAACACGCCGGGTGTCACCGGCGATGTCGCGCGTGCTGCGGGCCTTTCACCGGCAAATACCGGGGTGATACCTAACCCAGCACCGGATGGAACAGAGCTCGACGCGGCAAGAGATGCCTCGATGGACCATCCCTGGTTCAACGATGATAAACCGGTCGCGATCGCCATCGGTCGGCTGGTGCCACAAAAGGACTATCCCACGATGCTCGAGGCTGTGGCCAAGAGCGGTGATGAGCTTCGTCTTGCTGTGCTGGGAACAGGGCCGGAGCAAGAGGCGCTTGAAGCTTACGCGGAAAAGCTCGGGATCGCCGATCGGGTCGAATTTCTGGGCTTTCGCATGGATCGTTTTACATATCTTGTACGCGCCGATGTCTTTTTGCTCAGTTCTATCACCGAAGGCTTTCCAAACGCCTTGATTGAAGCAGTGGCAGCCGGCATTCCGGCAGTCTCCACGGATTGCGCCGGAGGTGGAGCACAAGAGATCATGGGTTCAGAATTTCCAGAAAGGATTGTCCCTGTTGGCGACGCTTCAGCGATGGCTGAGGTCATCAAGCGCATTCTTGAAGCGCGCGCATCTGGACATGAGACAGCAGAGCGGATCCGCGCGGAACGGGTTGCGCAACGCTTCGAGATCGGTGCTACGGCTCATGCGTTTCTTGCAAGGGCTGTGGCATGAAACCGGGGTTTCGCCTTTTTGAATTTGCGATGGCGCTTTTTGGTTTGGCGTTCATGTCGGGGACGTTGTTGATGGTGCTGACACAACCAAATGCGCCGTCGTCGCCTTTGGTGCAGGTTGTGGGCGCTGCGATCGGGTTCTTCGCGGTTATGTCCATTTGGATGGAAAAGGGCGCAGCCAATCGTATAATGTCGACCTATTGGATGGCCTTGCTTCCAGTGGCGTTTGCCATCGTTTCGGTGATATGGACGGTTGATTTTGCAACCACGTTGCGCCGGGCCGGCGCGCTTGGCCTGACCACTGCATTTGGTCTCTGGCTTGCGATGCGCTTTACGCCAAAACAATTGTTTACGATGGTGTCCGTCCTTACGGCGGTTGTCATCATCGCCAACTTCATGGTCATCCAATTCATGCCTTTGCGCGGCATCCACCAAACCACGGACCTCTTGACCGCGCACCACGCCGGCAGCTGGCGCGGCATGCTTGCGCACAAGAACGACTTTGGTCGGATGATCGCCTTTTTGTTTTGCTTACTCGTCGTCGCCTTCATCTTCCGTGTTGGGGGAAGGACGGGGAGATTTGCCGCGCTGCCTTTGTTTGGGATTGCGGGCATGATGATCGTCAATTCAAATTCGGCGCAGGCGATATTGCTCTTCGTGTTGGTGCCGCTTGTATTGTTCCTAATGCTCAGCATGAGCAAGGTTTCCTCGACGATGAGAGCGCTTCTACTTGTGCTGGTGGCGCCAGTTGTGGTTATCGCAGCGATGTCAGCGCAGGCTGTTATGGTGTGGGGCCTTGGCCTTGTCGGGCGCGATCCCACGCTCACAGGGCGCACGCAGATCTGGGAAGCCACTTTGATAGGCTTGCAGGATATCGCATTCGCTGGTGGTGGATACGGAGCAGGCTGGGAAGTTGTTGCCATGCGAATGACTGCCTTGTTGGGCGCTGCCCCCGCGCATGCCCATAACGGTTATTTGGACCTTGCTGCCGATATCGGATTTTTCGGGCTTGGGCTCGTTTTGGCAGTCATGATCTGGAACACGATCACGTCCTTTCGCAATCTCATGCAGGGTGTACTGCCGGAGATTTCAACACTGGCACTGACTGTTTTGATCTTTTCTTTTATAGGCAACATTGCCGGGTCGTTCTTACTTCAGTTCAACAGTATATATTGGGTGCTGATTGTTGCGACCTACTGTCAGCTCGTCGATGCGAAGCGGGAAAGTCGATCAAGTTCACGTCCTGTCATGTTTGCGTACGGTCCATACGAGGCTAAGCAATGGGTTACGTAAGAGATCATCAGGCCACAACCGTACCGTTGCCGGCTTCGGATCGACGGGGTCGTGTGTGCTTTCTCATCAACTCGATGGAAGGTGGCGGAGCCGAGCGGGCGATGGCCAATCTGCTGCACTATCTTTTGCCAACGCTTGATGGCTACGACGTTGAGCTGTTGCTGCTTGATGACCTGACTATGGCGCAAACCTTGCCGTCACACCTGCCGGTGAAGGCGTTGGATGGAAAAGGCAGCTTTCCGCGCAGCTATTCCGAATTGCAGCGCCACTGGAGCACGGCTTCAAACAGACCTGATGTGTGTGTCAGCTTCCTTGCGCGGGCCAACGTTTTGAATGTCTGGCTGGCGCGGAAATTCGGGCATCGAGCTATCATCAGTGAGAGAGTACATACATCGAGCCACGTTGCGGCGTCTCGGATCGCGCCGTTGCTGCGCTGGATCACGCGCATGTCCTACCCGAAGGCCGATCAGGTCGTGGCGGTGAGCCGGGGCGTGCAGCAGGACCTTTCACAGAACTATGCTGTGCCTGCCTCCAAAATCAGCGTGATCGGGAACGCCATTGATGAGGCCCGTCTGACGCGGCTGGCTACCCAGGCGCCGGCTTTTCCACTTCCGGATGATTTCCTGCTGGGCATGGGTCGGCTAGTGCCAAACAAGAATTTCTCTCTGGTGCTTGAGGCCTATGCGGCCGTGGCAGAGGCCCCGCCTCTTGTCTTGCTGGGCCAGGGCCCAGAAGAAGGTGCTCTACGCGAACAGGCCGCGCGGCTTGGGATTGAGGATCGCGTGCAGTTTGCCGGTTTCATTGAAAACCCGTACCCGATCATGGCCCGCGCCCGGGCTTTGGTATCTGCATCCCGCGCAGAAGGATTCCCAAACACGATCATTGAGGCCATCACACTGGGCTGTCCGGTGATTGCGACGGATTGCCCCTATGGACCGGCTGACGTGATCACCGGGCCTGTTTCCTCTTATCCGCCCTGGCCGGAAAAGGCCAATGGCATCCTGATTGCCATGGAGGACCGGGTTGCTATGACGGCGGCGATCCAATCGATCGGTGACGATGACATGCGCGATCATTATGCAAAGAAAGCAAAAGAAAGATCATCCGCCTATGGGCATGAAGCGGTCGTGAATGCGTACACTGATCTCATTTTAAACCGAGAAACCCAGGCGGCCGTCTCAAACATGCGGTTCCAAACCCCCGCGGCATCGCCGAATGCGCTCTCTGCGCCAGCGCCAGACAAGACGAGGACACTCCCATGCACACATACATAGCACGCGTGAAATTTGTCATTTTCGCCGCAGCGCTTCTTTTTGCGTCTAATGCTGTGACGCCGGCGCAGGCCCAAAACAGCTATTCCATTGGACCGGGCGATGTTGTGAGTGTGCAGTTCTTATCAAATCCGAGGCTGGACAGACGCATGACCGTGGCGGCAGATGGCAGTATTTTCGTGCCGCTTATCGGGCAGATCCCAGTTGAGAGCCTAACGTCCGAAGAGCTGCAGGAACAAATGCCTGTCCTTCTGACAGGCGCCGTTTATCGGGAGCGTATTCAGGGCGAGTATCTTTTGGTGGCCGTGGAGCCCGAAGACGTGATCTTTGAGGTGACCAAGTACCGGCCGATCTATGTGGATGGGTCGGTTCAGGCGCCCGGTCAGCAGGATTTCGCGATTGGTATGAATGCACGGCAGGCCATTGCTGCCGCTTCTGGTCTCGTGACCTTTGAGCAAACCTATGGCTTGTCCAATGCGGAGCTACGGCTTCACCCAGATGTGCTCATGTCCCAGCTCGTAGGCGTTCTGGCTGAGATTGCGGTGCAGCGCGCCATTCTGGAAGGGACACCGGACATCAACGAATCTGAGCTCAATGCGCTCAATGCTCCGCGGGATCAGATTGACGGTGCTATTAATCTGGCAACAGAGCAGGCACAGCTTTCGGGAAGAATTCTGACGGAAGAGGCGTCCTTTTTTGAAAGAAGTGTCAAGGAAAGCGAAGCCAGGGTGATCGCCGCGTTGCGCCGCGAAGAAGCCATGGTGGAAATCCTGATGTCCGAAGAGGAAGAGGTCGCGCGTGTCGAAGAGCTTTTTGAGCGCCGCCTGACGACCAGCGAACAACTTGCGAATGTACGGCGCAACTATTTGGTTGTGACGCAGCGCGCTGGTGATATTCAAGCAGAGAGGCTGCAGGCT
Organism: Pseudomonadota bacterium; assembly: GCA_039815105.1. Lineage (GTDB taxonomy): Bacteria > Pseudomonadota > Alphaproteobacteria > Rhizobiales > Rhizobiaceae > JBCBXA01. The sequence continues at coordinate 37 of JBCBZX010000265.1, read as the reverse complement.
GAGTCGCAGCTTCGCGAGCTCGTTCTGCGGCAAAACC
>JBCBZX010000239.1:0-4737 GCA_039815105.1 Pseudomonadota bacterium | reverse complement strand
TCGCAGCGATCCGTCACGGACACGCGCAAATAGTCGATAGATCGGCCGAACGGGTCGATGAGAGACGTCATGATGAGCCTTGCAAAGGAAACCAGTTTGCCCACAGTTTGGGGACCGCGCAAAAGGCGGTCAAGCACAATCGGGGGCAGCAGCGATGACAAACGCGCGCGTATTTGTTGAACGCAAAAACGAGCTTGGCGAGGGCGCCCTCTGGCACCATGCCCGCAACAGTTTCTTTCATTTCGCAATCACAGAAAATCTGCTCTTTGAACACAATACTCAGGGCGCGTTGCTCAATGAGTGGAAATTTGGTTTCAACGTGTCCGCCGCCGGTATCATCTCCGACAAGGAGCTTTTGATCGCCGGCGAGACCTCCCTCTTCGTTCTCGACCTATCGGATGGCCGCCAAAGGCACATTTGCGACCTTGAAGCTGACAACCCTGTCACCCGCTCCAATGATGGCCGTGCCGACCGGCAGGGCGGTTTCTGGATTGGGACTATGGGCAAACAGGCAGAAAGCGGAGCGGGCGCGATTTACCGCTATTATCGTGGTGAACTCAGGGTTCTTGTGCCGGCCGTGACCATTCCCAACTCAATCTGTTTCTCGCCCGATGGTCTCTTGGCATATTGGACCGACACCGACGTAAACCGGATCATGCAAGTGCCGCTGGACGCCGAGGGTTGGCCAGCGGGCACACCATCGGTTTTCGCCGACCATTCCGACGACGATTTTGGCTGCGATGGCTCAATCGTGGACGCCGATGGACACCTGTGGAATGCGCGCTGGGGCGTGGGGCAAATTGTGCGATACACAGCCTCCGGCGCGGTGGAACGCGTGGTCACCATATCGGCGCCCAACTGCACCTGTCCCGCATTAGGCGGCGCCACTGGCACCACGCTTTTCGTGACCAGCGCTTATCAGGGAATTGTGGACAAGAAACGCAGGGATGACAGCGTTTCAGGGTGCACATTTGCCGTCGAGACCGATGTTAGGGGCCTCCATGAGGCCGCAGTCCACATCGACTAAATGCAGCGCCCACCATCCACCTCCATGGCCACGCCCGTCACCATTGAGGCCTCATCAGAACTTAAAAAGCAGGCCGCATTGCCCATGTCCTGAGGCGTGGAGAAGCGGCCCAGCGGAATGGTCGAGATAAATTTGGCCCGCATCTCCGGCGTGTCTTCACCCATAAAGCTGGCCAGAAGCGGTGTTTCACCGGCCACCGGATTAATGGCATTGACGCGTATGCCCCACGGGGCCAACTCCACAGCCATGGTTTTGGTGGCCGTTATCATCCAGCCCTTTGAGCAATTGTACCAATTGAGTTGCGCCCGGGGGCTGACCCCGGCGGTGGACGCAACGTTCAAAATCGCACCACGCCCCGCCTTCTTCATCGCGGGCACAAAGGCCTTTGCGGTTAGGTAGACCGACTTGCAGTTGACCTCGAACACGCGATCAAACGCCGCCTCCTCAACCTGCTCCAGATCGCCCTTTAAATGGGTGATCCCCGCATTGTTGACCAGAATATCCAGCTCACCCTGATTCAGAACTTTAGCCGCCATAGCCTGAACGGAATCTGAGTTTGAAACATCGACGCCAAGTGCCTGAGCAGACTCACCAAATTTCGCGGCGGCGGCGTTTGCCGCATCCATATTGATGTCGGCCACATACACATGAGCACCCTCGGCGACGAACTTTTCAACAATGCCCGAGCCAAAGCCCGAAGCTCCGCCGGTTACCAATGCTCTTTTGCCTTCAAGTTTCATGGCTGCCCCCTAATCGTGTTTTACGGCGACGGTTTTCACCTGAGTGAAGCTGTACAATGCCTCAAAGCCCTTCTCCCGTCCGTGGCCAGATTTTTTGACGCCGCCAAATGGCAGCTCGACACCGCCGCCCGCTCCATAATTATTGATGAACACTTGCCCAGCCTTCAGCCGCTTGGCCAAGCGCATCTGACGCGACCCATTTTCGGTCCAGGCCCCGGCGACAAGGCCGTAGTCAGTGCTGTTGGCAATGGCCACGGCTTCGTCTTCATCGTCAAACGCGATGATTGCCTGCACCGGCCCGAAGACCTCCTCGCGCGCCAGGGCATGATCTGCGGGAACATGGGCGAGGAGCGTTGGCAAAACGTACGCGCCACCTTCGGGCAGATGATCGACAAATTGTCCCTGACCCGCAATCTGCAGACCGGCGGCTTGCGCCTGCTGGATGTAGCCAGCGACAATTTTCTGTTGGCGATGGCTGACGAGCGGCCCAATGCGGTAATCTTGCCTGGCAGGACCCACTGTCAGGTCTCCATAGGCAACGCCCATACGCTCGGTCACCTCATCAAGCAGGCTTCGATGGACCAAAATGCGCGAGGCGGCCGAACATGTTTGGCCTGCATTCTGAATTCCGGCATTTACGAGAAATGGGAGCGCCGCCTCCAAATCAGCATCTTCAAAAACCAATTGCGGGCTTTTGCCCCCAAGCTCCAGCGTCACAGGGCGCACATTGCGAGCCGCCGCAATCTGCACCGCTTCGCCCACGGGCACGGATCCCGTAAAGGACACATGATCAATGTCGCTGTGGCCGGCCAGCGCGGCCCCGGCTTCTTCACCGAGCCCAGGCACCACATTCAATGCACCTTCGGGCAGGCCCGCCCGGCGGGCGATCTCAGCGAAGGCCAAGGCTGTCAGACAGGCTTCTTCCGCCGGCTTCATCACGCAGGCATTGCCCGTGGCCAGAGCCGCACCCACCGAACGACCGATGATCTGCATCGGATAGTTCCAAGGCACGATATGGCCGGTAACGCCATGCGGTTCCCGCAATGTGTAGACCGTGTAGCCGTCGAGATAGGGTATGGTCTCCCCGTGCAACTTGTCCGCAGCCCCGCCATAAAACTCCAGATAACGAGCCAGCGCGATGACGTCGTTGCGAGCTTGCGTCAGGGGCTTGCCCACATCGTCAGCCTCCATTGCGGCCAACTCATCAACATGCTCCAGGACCAACCGCCCCATGACTGCCAGAACGCGCCCGCGCTCAAAAGCGGGCATGGCACCCCAACTGCCATCTGCGGCCCGCCGAGCTGCACCAACGGCGCGATCCACATCTGCAGAGGTGCCGCAAGCAATGTTCGCAAGATGGCTGCCATCAGATGGGTTTGTCAGCGCCAACACGCCACCTGTGCCATCCACCCATTCATTGGTAATGAACAATTTGTCAGTCGGGAATTTGAGTTTCTCAGTCATGGACCGCACTCTTTTGTCTCTGTCGCTTCCGCACGAGCACATCGTCCAGATGCAGCGTCGCAGCCAATAGCTGCTGCGTGTAAGCAATTTGCGGATTGGCGAAAACGTCCACTGTGGGTCCGCGCTCCACAATCTGCCCGGCCTGCATCACCAAGACACGATCTGTCACCGCTCTCACCACATGCAAGTCGTGGGAAATGAACAGATAAGCCACACCGAGCCGCTGGCCCAAATCTGCCATCAAATCCAGCACTTGGCCCCGCACCGACACGTCCAGTGCTGAGACCGGCTCATCTGCAACAATGAGCTTGGGTTCTGTCACAATGGCTCGGGCGATCGCGATGCGCTGCCGCTGCCCGCCCGAAAACTCATGCGGGTAGCGATCAAGCGCATCGCGGCTCAAACCCACACGGCTCAGAGCCTCCAAAACCCGGTCTGCCCTTGCAGTTGAACTAAGATCATCGAGCAGATGAAGTGGCTCACCGACGACACGCGCGATGGTGTGGCGCGGGTTAAAGCTTCCAAATGGATCTTGAAAAACAACCTGAATGTCTCGTCTCAGCGCTCTCAGCTCTGAAGAGCCTATGCCTGTCAGTTCCTGCCCTTCAAAGCGGATTGAACCACCGTCGGCCTTCTCCAAAGCCAAGACGGCCCGAGCCAGAGTGGACTTTCCACAACCTGATTCCCCCACCAGCCCAACGCTTTCACCGGCGGCCAAACCAAAACTCACCCCATCGACCGCAGTCACAAACTCGCGTGCTGCAAAGGCGTGCGCACGCGGCTTGGAGTAGCGCCGTGTGAGAGCGTCAACAGACAGCAATGGAACCGCCCGATCACTCGTGAAGGTCAGCCTTGGATTGGCCTTCACTACGGTAGCTGCCCTTAAAGATTTGGAATAAGGATCCGCCATCTTGTCAAACAGGTGAACAGTCTCACCCTGCTCCACCACACGGCCTTCGCGCAAAATCGCGATGTGATCCACCATATCCGCCACCACCGCCAAATCATGCGAGATGAGCATGAGCGCCATGTTATTTTCGGCGGCGAGGCGTCGCAGCAAGTTAAGGATCGTCGCTTGAGTGGTAACATCCAGCGCGGTTGTGGGCTCGTCTGCAATGAGCAGCTTTGGCCGCATGGCGATGGCAATCGCGATCACCACGCGCTGGCGCTGGCCACCGGACAGCTCGTGGGGAAAACGGTTCAAGCCATATCTTGCGGGAGGCAACCCCACCTGCGCCATCAGCTTCACCACTTGCGCTTCGGCGTCCGCGCGGCTCACCCCGCCGTGTAAGCGAATGCCCTCCGCAACTTGTGCGCCAATTGTTTTCACCGGATTGAGAGCCGTCATTGGCTCCTGAAACACCATGCCGATCTGCCGCCCCCGCAAACCAAGCATCTGGTCTTCGGACGCTGCCAGAAGGTCAGTTCCATCAAAAATTGCCTGGCCGGTGGTGGTTGAGCCGTGAGGCAACAGGCCCATGACGGCCAAAGCAGTCAGAGACTTAC
>JBCBZX010000200.1:0-5774 GCA_039815105.1 Pseudomonadota bacterium | reverse complement strand
GATGCGGATGGCCAAGGCCCGCTCGCTCGATGCCATTAGCGAACGCCTCGCGCACCTTGTGCCCAGACTGTCACCGCAGGAATGCCGAAACTACATCGACAACTGCGGATATGGTTCCAACTAAATCGGAAATGCTCTAGGCGGAATTCCTACAAGGGCCGATCGCGCGAAGCATATGCTTCAGGTGACGTGGCCTGTTGTGAAAAGCTCGCTAGAGCGGGTTCATTAAATGGCTTTCGTCACTGTCCGTTGCAACCTCGTTCTGCCTTTTGGCCGAACGGGTGTGTGTACTTCGGAGCGACAAGCTTCCTGACTATTCAGCAGCCAACCGAACGTAGGTATCCTTGGCGACTGGGCAGCGTTCCCACAACGCTGTCAGGGCGTTGACCAGATGGTCCATGTGCTCATCGCTATGGACGGGGCTTGGTGTCAGGCGAATACGCTCAGTTCCGCGGGGGACCGTTGGATAGTTGATTGGCTGAACGTAAATCCCGTGGTGCTCCAGGAGGGCGTCTGTCACGGCTTTGCAGTGAACTGGGTCGCCAACCATCACGGGAACGATGTGGCTTGGGTTATCCATCACCGGCAGCCCTGCATCGGTCAACCGTGCCTTACAGACGGCTGCACGTTCTTGGTGGCGCTGGCGAAGTTCATTGTCCTGTTTGAGATGGCGGATCGAAGCCAGCGCGCCAGCCGCAATGGCGGGAGCCAGAGACGTGGTGAAAATGAAGCCGGAGGCATAGGAGCGGATGGCATCGCAGATCGACTGGCTTGCAGCGATGTAGCCCCCCATGACGCCATAACCTTTGGCCAGGGTGCCGTTGATGATGTCGATGCGGTGTGCGGCGCGATCGCGTTCTGAAATGCCGCCGCCGTGGTCGCCGTAGAGCCCGACCGCATGGACCTCGTCAAGGTATGTCATGGCGCCATACTTATCGGCCAGGTCGCAGATCGCATGCATCGGTGCGATGTGACCATCCATCGAATAGACGCTTTCGAAGGCGATCAGCTTAGGTGTTTCAACCGGGTATTTAGCCAGCTGCCGCTCGAGGTCTTTGATGTCGTTGTGGCGCCAAATGTGTTTTTTACCGCCGCCGTGGCGGATGCCTGAGATCATTGAGGCGTGGTTCTTTTCATCGGAAAAGACGACGAGACCAGGGATCAGTTTCTGGACAGTGTCGAGGGTCGCATCGTTGGCGACGAAGGCCGATGTGAAGAGCAGCGCGCTTTCCTTTTTGTGCAGATCCGCGAGCTCGTGTTCCAGTTCGACATGGTAGTGGGTTGTGCCGGAGATGTTGCGTGTTCCGCCAGATCCAGCACCGACCGTGTCAATCGCTTCGTGCATGGCGCTGAGAACTTTGTCATTCGAGCACCAGATGCGCACTTCAGCTGGCGTGGGCAAACGCTTTGTACCGTTGGCTTAGTGATCGGCATGGGGGTACTGGCCGCAGCGACGTTTCAGGTCGGCGAACACTCGATATCGGCCCTCGCGATGGAGGTCGGAGATAGCCTCTTCAAAAATCGCGTCATACGTCATGTGGGCCTCCAACACGGGCGCTGCCGGTTCTAGTGTTTTGTTGGTCGTTGAACCTTCGTCGCTCACCAGCCGAAGCTTTGGCTTTTGCTGTGGCGTTTCGAGGTCGGATGTCTGCGGAGTTTTGCTCGTCATGGGTTCGTCGCCCTGCGTGGTCTCGTTTGAAGGCATGGCCCATTTCCACAATGCGGAGTCTGGCAACGGGAGAACCAGTAGCCAATGCTCAAGCAATGCGAGGGCCATGATGCCGCCGGTCAATCCGGCTGCTGTAAATTGAAATGCGGTGGCGTCTGGTGTCGTCGTATAGAGTGTGACGCAGGCCAAGGTGCCGAGTGTTATTGAAACCGGAAAAAGCGAATTGATCGGCTTTTGAGGGAAGTAACTTTTCAAATAGCTCAAGTGGTCTGGCAGCAGGTCATCGGTGAAGTTTGGGACACCGAAATAGATGTTTAGTTTTGCCGATAGGCGCATTGCCCAGAGGATCACATAGGTCAGGGTTGCGACCTGGTTTGGTGCATCCCAGGTCAAGGCAATGATGCCGATGCCTGTGACCGCAATTGCGATTTCGTGGTGCATGACCGTGGCCGCGGCAAGCTTGAAACGCGTCCAGCCGCGGGCATCGGGCGGACACTCATTGGTCCGAGAGCCGGTGAGCAATCCGGTCAGGAAGCTCAGTTCGTGCCAGGCCCATACGACCAGGGCGCACAAGAAACCGATATATGCGGCGGTTGTCGTCTCGATGCTTCCGACCACGACGATAGCTGCCAGTGCCATGCCGGCCAGAATGCTCGCGAACGTCATGCTGAGAGGGTAGGTTTTCTCAGGCAGACGATCGAGCAGCAGCACCGCTCCGGTGGAAAACCACCAGATGAAGAGTGCAAACAGGCTGGCAAATAGCAGCGTCGTCATGGTCTGTGTTGGGCCTTTTCGGCTTTAAGCGTTTTGGTCAAGACGGTCTGAGTTATCAGGCTGGAACTTACCAGGCTGGAACCAGGCGACTGTTTTCGGGAAGTGCGTTTTCCTTCGTTCGAACGAAGTAGAGGCGTGCGAAGGTAAAGGTGGCGCGCGCCATTTGTCCGTAGGTTTGAAGTTTGCCAATGACGCCGCCGCGTTTTTTTGCAGCGTCCATGGCATCGAAGGTCTTGCGCATCGTTTCCAGGTGTTTGTGGAAGGCTGGATTGTCGATATCCAAGGTCATCGGGAAGACCTGTTTGGAAATCTCATTGGTGATGCGGAAGACCTGGAAGTCGTACTCTGTCGGGTCCATCTTCATGGCGTTGTGGAAGTGTGGGCGGGCGTGGTCGCGGACATACATTGTTGCGTAGACGGCGACGAGGAAGAACCGAACCCAATACTTGTTCATGCCTTTGAGCAGGTCCGGGTTGGCGCGCATGAGAAGTGCAAACGCTTCACCGTGACGGAACTCGTCGTTGCACCATTTTTCGAACCACTTGAAGATGGGATGGATGCGCAGTTCAGGGTTGCGTTCCAGGTGTCGGAAAATGGTGATGTAGCGTGCGTAGCCGATTTTCTCCGACAGGTAGGTGGCGTAGAAAATGAACTTCGGCTGGAAAAAGGTGTACTTCTTAGACTTCGTCAGGAAGCCCAGGTCCACACCGATGCCGAAGTCTTTCAGGGTGTCATTGATGAAGCCGGCATGGCGGGCTTCGTCGCGGCTCATGTATTTAAAGAGCTCGCATATGTCGGGGTTCTTGCCGCGCTTTTTCATTTCCGCGTAAAGAACGCAACCTGAAAACTCAGATGTGAGGGAGGACACAAGGAAGTCGACGAATTCCTTTTGCAGACCTGGTTCGAGGTCACTCAGATCGAAATCGTCCCAGGCTTCAGTGCGTTTGAAGTGCGACTTGTTTGGATCAGCCTTCATTTCTGCAAGCAGTGCGTCCCATTCGGTGCGCACGCTTGAAACATCCGTTTCATCGAGTTTATCGAAGTCGGTTGTGTAAAAGCGCGGCGCGAGGACGGTTGAGTCGTCGACGGCGGCCTGGGTGGATGCGTTGGGTACAGAGGTTGGTTTGCTCTGTCCGCCATTGCGGGCTGGTGCGCCGGGGATCCCGATGGTCATAGACTTGCCTCCTCAGAGAATGAGAATTCGCAAAGTTCCATGAACTCCAGATCACCTGTCATGCGCGTCCATGACCGTTCAAGCCAGCCGGCCTGGACAATGGTGGCTGTCCGGTTGATCTCAGCACGTTCACCGTAAGGAACGCGGATAGGTTCGCCGTGGACGATGACCTCATCGCCAGGGGCTATTTTGATATCGTCTTCCAGCTCGACGTGGGCCTCGAGGCTGTCGAATGTATTGCAGATTTTGACCACGCAGGAGGTGTCAAAGCGTTTCCGTCCCATGACCCAGTCGGGCAGGCGTGCGGGCATCATTGGGCAGCCCTTTCCTTGTTTGAGAAGTGGGCTGCGGCCTGCCGGTTTTGCGAAGTTCTTCGCTGGGCTTGCGGCTGCACATGCGCCCTTTCCATGATTTCAGCAAAAATCAGAACTTGATTGCGTCCGAACGCCGCAAGTTCGATTTGCTTACCTGTTATAGGGTCTCGGAGCGACAACCGGCCATCATCCCATCGGACAACTTCGTAGGGAGCGCTGGTTGCATGGCCATCGCGTGTCCTTTGGAAGTCCAGGCCGCCTGCCAGGCTTTTGACGAACCGATTGGTTTGGGAGGGCATTTGCGCCAATTGGCGTTTGGTGAGGGCGTCCGTGATGACAATATCGCCGTCGTTCTTGTCGATTTCGAAGTGAATGGCCAGAACGCTGGCGGGCTGTGCCGGCGGTGTCCATGTCATTCGATAGCCAATGAATACTGCGAGGCTGGTGATGATCAGCGAGAAAGCGATGACGCTGGCGGCCGCGTACAGTGCACCGACGGGGAAGGGAGGTGCGTTTGACTGGTCTTTGCCGATTATCTCATTGGGCTGGCTGTTCATCTTGTTATCTCGTTGTTTGTAACGCGCCGGCACTGGTTACTCGGCAGGCACAATGTTTGGAATTGCGTGGTAGTCGGTCTGCTCGGACTCGGAGGTATCTGTATGCGTTGTTTGCGACGTGTATCGCTGTGCTGAGAACGACTGGGCTTCCGTGCTCAATGCGTCGGTCAGGACTTTTGCAACCGCCGCTGGTTGCTTGATAGCGCGGAACATCGGTTGTGCCTTTGACATGTGCCAAGGCCGCGCATTCGGCCAAAGTGCAAGAAAAGCAATATTGTTTGTGTCTGCGAGGACCATTGGGATATCGCCGGTGCCATCGCGATGGACGCGGACAGCAGCGCTATCGATCTGGTTTAGCGGTAGATTGATGGTCATCGGCAAGGCCACGCCGTACCGCATGACAGCCCGTCTGTTTGTCAGCGTATAAACTGTTGATTGTGCGTATGCGTAAGCGAGCAGGCCGAGCACGATTAACGCGCTTGCAGCAACGGGTAGAAGGGCGGCTGCATCTAACAGTCCAGATGCAATGCCGGAACCACCGTTGACAGCTTCAAAGATCCGCCAGGTCGCCAAGATCCCAAAGTAGACCCCGACCGCGCGGACGAAGAAGGCCCGCTTGGCGAGCGACACCCAATCGGGCGCCCCTTGCCAGAGGATTTCCTCGCCTGCCGGAAGCTCTTCCGGCAGACCTTTCACAGGTTCAAATGCGAAATCGTCGTGGCTCATACCAATGGGCTCAGCTTTTGAAAGCGGTTGAAGAAGTGACCGCCGGTGAAGTATGCGCTGACCTTGTCTTCTTCGAGCAACGTGATTTGGTCAGGCTTTTTGATTGTCGGTGCTTCAGCAAACTGATCGGCATTGAGCGAGTGGATCTTGGCCCTCGTCACAAGTGAGAGACTTTCCATGTCCAGGCGCGGGGAGATGTTCACCAGCGTCAATGGAGCCAAGACAGTTCTTGGAACCTGCGCGCCGTTCTCTCCCTGACTTGCGCCGCCATAGGCCGGGTCGAGGACAATTTCGACGTAGCGCGCAAGCTGCTCAGCACTGTCGACCCAGAGGTCTTTAATTGTGCCGACCACTTTGTCGTCAGCTGAAAGGATGTCCATGCCGCGTGGGTCCTTCGAGAACATCAGCGGTTTGACATCGAATTCACTGAGGTTGCGCAGTGGGACAACCTTGGGCTCACCTTCGATGGTCATATCCGGACGGTCTGCCCGCAATGCAAAAGCTGCAGGACCGAAGCCATCGACAAGTGGATTGCCCGTTGGATCGAGTGGTGCGCCTTC
>JBCBZX010000444.1:0-1906 GCA_039815105.1 Pseudomonadota bacterium | reverse complement strand
TGCAATGAGCCACCAAGTCCAGCAGCCTTCCAGTAGAACCTCGACCACATCAGACCGATATCCCTTGTGTTTTCAGGGCTGCTGAATTGTTGTCTGTACTTAAGAGTAGACAGCACACGTTTGTCCAAGTCCGATTTGCGCTTAGCGAAATCTACTCGCCAAACCATTCCGCCTTCGGGATGAGCTTGGCTGGAAAGTTCCACTATTTTATCAAGCCACTCGTGGAATGGCTCAAAGTGGGAAAGAACACTCTTTGGAAAATTACTCATTCCGGCGATGGCGCGAGAAACACAACATAGCTATCAAAAGAGGCGAAGGATTTTGATACGTCAACATCGGATATGTCCCGATCCCGATGAGCCATCGCGCCGAGCAACTTCAGATGCTGCGATTGCTCCGTTGGTGGCATTGAGCCCGAATTTCCAAATGCTGCAGGGGTCCCCAAGGTCCTCTTTCACACGACTCAAATAAACTACGTCTCTGATCTAAAGTAGCCGCAAGCGAGAAAGGGCGCAGGAACCATGAAAAGCAAGACAGTTGTTTGCATCGGTGGATCAGGTGGAATGGGTCGAGGCGTTGCGGAGGCGGCCTTGGAACTCGGCGCGGACGTTGTCGTTACATCCCGATCCAAATCCAAAGCAGATCAAGTTGCGAGAGAACTGGGCTGCAGGGGCGAGAGTATCGACATCTACGATGAAACCAGCGTTTCCGATTTCTTCACACGGGTCGGACGGTTCACACATTTGATGATAACGGCAGGTGCCGTCGGGCGTTCAAGTTTTGGCGAAACGCCTCCGGGCGAAGCCGAGCGCTTCATGCAAGGCAAGGTCTGGGGCACTCATCGATGCATCTGGCATGCAAAAGATCAATTAGAGGCGGATGGATCGATTACACTCATCACTGGCGGTTACTCTCAGATCATCGACGACAGGGCCGGTCACGCACACACAGCGTTTAGGGCCACGGAAGCGATGGCACAGGTCGCAGCGGTCTCATTGGCACCTATTCGATGCAATGTTCTACGCCCTGGCTTCATCGACTCGGATTTGTGGGCCGAAATGCCTGATGATGAACGGGTCACACTTCGCCGCACTGAAGCGGGGCGGACAATGATTGGGCGGATCGTGGAACCAGTCGAATTTGGACGCTTTGCAGTAGCACTTATGCAGACACCCATCGTCACTGGTGCTGTTATTCCCGTTGATGCCGGACGCCACTTATCCGTTTCAAGGTAAGTGCAACGCAGTTTTAAAGCAGACTTTCACCGTTCAGGAGCGAAGAGCAGCTTTGTCCGCGACCTGTGAACTCGTTCACCCACCCATTTTGCGGCTGCAGCGAATGGCAGATCTGACCAGCGCAACGCGGCGGCAAAGCTCATCGGCCAACGGCAGGTCTGGGCCTAACCTATCTCATCGCTCCTATTGCACCACAGCACATGTCCCTCCCGCGCCCTCGACGATCGACAACATGCGCCGCCGCTCATCATCGCTTAGCAACATGAACCTTTGCTCGTCAAAGATACGCCATGCCTCCGCTGCGACGCGATTAAGCTCTGCCGGTGGCCGATCCAGTGACGTGCGGACCTGCGTCTGCATTCGCTTGCAAATCTGCGCCAGCGCGCGTTTCTTCCGCCCGGTCACAGCAGCCAGCCAGAGCTTGCCGTCAAGTTCATTGTCGCATCCATCTGGATGGGCCAGCGCAACCCCCTGGGCGGCGTCCAGACTTGCACCATTGGAGTAGGCGGGGCCAAGACCAATTCGCCTGTAAGGCAATGTGGGGTTCAGATTCTCAAACACACCGGCCGGGTTATTGCCGTGCAACCAAACATGTACCATAGCCAGTCTTCGATTGCCGTCTTGGGCAAAATTGCGCGAGACCCAGCGCGACCCTAGCCGCGCCATCATAG
>JBCBZX010000047.1:0-13526 GCA_039815105.1 Pseudomonadota bacterium | reverse complement strand
CTTGCGCCACTGGCAAATGCCGAGAGCCTTGCCGCAGGTCGAGGGGCCGTCGTACGCCGCAAAGGGGCTGCAGCCGCGTTGAACAGGGTCCACCCAAGCTGGAACAATGATGCTGGGCTCATATTTAGCCGCATCCAGCATTTGCGCCGTACGGACCGACCTAGGGAGGCGGCAAGGCTTCTCCTATCCGCTCCCCGGGACCCAAATATCTTGGTGGATCCTGATGAATGGTGGGTGGAGCGCAGGTTGATCTCGCGCGACATGCTGGACCTGGGCGATGCAACCACCGCCTACAATCTGGTGGCCGGACACAGCGCCACGGGCCGACGCGCCAAAGTGGACGCAGAGTTTCATGCCGGTTGGTATGCCCTGCGATTTCTTGGAAATCGCAGCCGGGCTGAGCAACACTTCGCCAATATCTTACGCGCATCATCCCAACCGTTGAGCGTTTCACGCGCCAATTACTGGCTTGGTCGCACCGCTGAAGCGGACGGCAATAGAAGGCGCGCTGGCCAATTTTACAGGGCCGCTGCAGCCCACCCAGGCACGTTCTATGGGCAACTGGCGTCGGCTAAAATTGGTGTCAGGAAATTGAATCTGCGCCGCAAACGCGCCAGCGCAGGTGACCGCGCCAATTTTGCGCGGCGCCCCATGGTTCAGGCCATCAAGGCATTGGAAAACGCTGGCTATGGTTGGAGAGCCGGCCTGCTCTATCGGCATCTTGGCCGCACGCTCAATAGTCCGGGTGAAATCGCCCTTCTGGCACTCAATGCAGAGCGCAGGGGCGATTTCAATCTTGCGCTCCAGGTGGGCAAACTTGCCTATACGCGTGGCCTGCCAGCTGACACGCTCGCGTTTCCACTGGGCGTCATTCCAGCCAGCGCCAACATCTCTTCAGTTGGCAAGGCTCTGGCCTATTCAATCGCCAGGCAGGAAAGCGCATTCCGCGCCGATGCGAAGTCTCCAGCGGGGGCGTTGGGGCTTTTGCAATTGTTGCCCAGCACCGCAAAGGGCGTCGCCAGCCGGAACGGCCTGCGGTACTCAAAAGCCGCCCTCACCCGCGACCCAGCTTTAAACGCCACCTTGGGTGCAGCTTACCTTGCCGAACAACGGGCCAAGTTCAACGGCTCGTACGTGCTTACATTTGCCGCCTACAATGCCGGGCCAGGACGCGCGACAGAATGGGTCTCAAGGTTTGGCAATCCAGCGGGCAGAAGCGTGGAAGAAGTGGTCGATTGGATAGAACGCATCCCATTCACCGAGACCCGCAATTACGTCATGCGCATTATGGAGAACTATCAGGTCTACAAAACACGCATTGGCGGCAGTGGATTGACCATTGTGGATGACCTGCGCAGAGGCTGAAGCGCCCACCTTCCCTTTGGGCATATCGGCGTTACATTGCTTCCATGCCCACGCAACCGAAAGTGCCAAAGCCAATAGCGGCCAAATCCACACCCCTCAGGGCACCCCTGACCGCGAAAAATACGCGGCGCTGCATTCGCGCGCGCGATGGCGTTGAGATTTTCATAGATGTGCTAAGTTCTGCGCCAGCGGCGGATCGGGGTGCAGTATTTGTGACCCTGCCGACGATTGAACGCACGGCTCGAGAGTTCGCCCCCTTTGCGCACAGGCTTTGCGAAACCCGGTCGGCAACCGTCTTTTCCATAAATGGGCGTGGCCGTGGTGGCTCTGGCAGCGGAAACTACGGCCACACAAAGGACGCCGATGACCTATTGGACATCCTCACCGGACTGGGGATCGAGCACGCGCATTTCGTCGCCAGCGGCTACGGGGGGCTCGTTGCCATGTCTCTTGCTGCTAGCAGGCCGGGCGCAATGCTCGCCCTGACGCTGGTGGACTCGGCTCCGGCGCTAGACGCCACAGGGTTGGCGCGGCTTCAATATCGCTTGCGCCGCGAACCGAGCTACGCTGGTCGAGAACAAGCCCTCGACAGACTGTCCACCTATGAACACAAGCATTTTCCCAACGCCACTGAACAACTGTTCGGACAGATGCTGGACGCCGCCTATTGCAGCGGAACTGTGAAGAAGCAGGAACGCTGGATACCGGACATGCAGGCAGACTATCTCAAACGCCTAACCGACTTGGACTTGTCCGAGAGTCTCACACCACGGTGGAACCTCTTCACCGGTTTAGCCAGCGTGCCAATGATGATTGTACAGCCACAGGGGTCAACACTTGTCGGCAAACCGGTGTTCCAGAAAATGCTTTCGGCGCGCAAAAAGAGCACCGTCAGCACGCATCACATGTCACTGGCCGATCAGGGTTCCACCCCCATTCTCCACGGCAAATTATGTGATGCCGTGATCGACTTTCACCTTAAAGGCCCGGCAGACAGATGAGATCGAACGTGTAGCGGCTAGCTTCCGGAAGCCAGCTTCGCCGCTTCTCCAACCCAGTTTTCCCGCTCTGCACGCCCCGGGAAGCCGATCTCAATGCCAATCCAAACGCAATTTTCAGGCGTCCACTTGGCAATCTGGTCAAAATGATAGATGCCCAGCTCATTAAGCCGCTTTTCAATCGCATTGCCGACCCCATCGATCTGCGTAAGCGCGTCTGGCCCACCTTTGCGCGGCGCTTTCATCACTCGAGGCTTCTTGCTCGCAAACCCGGCTGCCACTTTTTCGGCGGCACCCGTTGAGGACTTTACCTTGCCCGCTGCAGCGCGGGTTGAGAATTCCGTTGCCTCGCCTTTTGCCAATTGTGCAGCCTGGCTAAGCCAGTCTTCGCGTTCAATCCGACCTGGGAATGCCAAATAGGTTCCGACCCATTTGGCCTGAGATGGTGTCCACGCAGCAATCTGATCGAAATGATATGTGCCCATGGCGTTCAATCGGCCTTCATTTTGGGGCCCAATACCGCGAATCAGTTTCAGATTGTCGGCAACGCCGTTTCTGGCGGCAGCAAGCGCGAGCGGGCGATCGCCGGCCGCATCAGCCGCTTGCGCCTTCTCATCATTTTCATCCACCACCAGCATGGTGCCCAAATCAGTGCTCGGTGCAGGTGCTGGTGCTGGCGCAGACACCGGTTCCGGCTGTGCTTCCGGTTGAACTGAAACAACCGGCTCGGGGGGTGCAGCAACCGGTTCGGGCTTGGCGGATGCGGCTGGCCTTGTGTCGACTTCGCTTTCGGCACCGATCAGTCTGGGTCGACGGGTGCTCCTGAAACTTCCTGCTGCAGTTGCTGCCCCGGCGGCTCCGCCAACTGCACCGACAGTTCGGGCCGTTGCGCCGGGATCAGCACTCGCCGTAGCACCCGCTGTAGCCGGACCGAACCACCAATGCAGAAGGCAACCGATAACGCAGCCCAAAATCCATGCGATGGCGATGAGAAGAAACGTTTGAATAGCGAGTGACAACATGAGCCTACCCCAATTTCCTATTGTGCGGACCGCGTGACGACCCAGTTAGCAACGCGATTAGCGCGCCCGTTTTTCTGAGGTCACCCAGCCCCAAACAATTCCTGCAACCAGGGCAATCAGTAAGAAAAACCAATATTGGCCAATGAGATACATCATGACTAGGTCCTTTATTCCACAATCTTGAATTCGATGCGGCGGTTCTTCGCTTTGCCCTCATCGGTTTCGTTGTCGGCGATCGGCTGGCTTTCCCCAAACCCTCGAGCACGGATACGTAAAGGCTCAACGCCCGCTTCAACAATATAGGTGCGCACAGCATTGGCCCGCGCCTCGCTAAGCCGCTGATTATAGGTTTCGCTGCCGTCGCTGTCGGTATGGCCATTCACCTCAACGCGCGCTCCAGGACAGCGCGCTACAATACCACTGAGCTCATCCAGCAAGCCAAAGCTCTCGGATTTGATCACAGCCTTGGCAGTCTCAAACCCGATAGTCGCATCAGCCATGCGCGCCACAACAAGCGCGTCACAACGTTCCACTTCCACCGCTTCCAGTTCCGGCGCAGTGATGTTCGCCTCGCCGACGAATCCGGCCGGAAGACCGCTCAACACGGCGGCGGTCAATTCATCGCGCAGGGATGGAGTGAATGTCTCACCCTCAACGGTCAACTGCCTGCCCGTAAGCGTGGCGGTGCCGCTGCGCATACGACTGAGGGTGTTGAGCGCCGCTGACGCTGCAGAATCAAAATTAGTCGGCGCACCACCCGCTCGCGTCATGCTTGATGTGATTTCGAGTCCGGAAAAACGATCGGCGGCATAAACGCCCAGCTGATCGATTTCCTCGGTAGACGGCGCATTGCCGCTCAACTCGATGCGGTCTTCATTTCTCGAAGCAGACCATACGTAAGGATCGACGATTGGCAAATCGATACGTTGCGAGGAGAGGTTCAAACCGGCCGGCAAATCACCCGAAAGAGCGTTGCTAACGGCGTCGTAAGCCTCAACATTCGCGGCGACGCCCGAGATGGAATAGTCTCCGTCCACCATCTCGACTTCCCCCGTCTGCAACTCGGAGAGTTGGCCGGTGGCGAACGAAACAGCATCTTGAAAGTTCACATCTTCAGGCAACCCGCTGGCGATCTGCATCTGATTGACAACATCCACATTCGGGATTGCCAAACTGACAGCGTCTTCCGTTGCCGTGCGAGCGGCTGCATCCGGGGCAAACCCAGTCAACGTGACCGCTTGCGGATTGCGCACAAAAACAAATCTGTAGGGCGACACGCTTGCTGGACCGACCGCTACAGCAGCCTTGCTAAACCCTTGGGGCATCGTGTCGAGCTGAGCCGTTGCCGCCACAAAGTCAGGTACAGTCTTTGCGATGCCTTCTGCGAAGAACGCATCGCCGTTGAAGCCAGCCAATCCGGACTTAAACCGAGTCAGCACATCAAGGCCGTAGCCGACCCCCGCCTCATAGGTAGATGGCGCCCCTGAACCGATCTGCAATTCATTGACAATATCGAGGTCCGAAAACTTGGACTGCGCCATATCTTCGACCATCGCCCGCGTCTCCGCACTGGGAGAAAAGCCGCTTAGGGTGACTGTCAAACCGTCCAGCTCAGCCGCAAAAGGATAGTCAGACACAACTGGAGGCTCGATCTGAACCCCGGCTGCAACAAAGCCTTCCGGTGGCGTCGTTCCCTGGTTTGTTTCGCTCTCAAACGTAACACTGTCCGGCGCACGCCCACTGATGGAATAGTCTGCATCCGAAAGTGAGGCGGTGCCGACTTCCAAGGCATTTAACTGACCAAGCCCGAATTCCGCGGCATTTGCAAAACCATCTGGAGCGCCATCCGCCAGCACCATATTGTCGGTGACCGGAGCGCCAATTTCTGCGGCCTTGGCCAGTAGTGCACGGCGGACATCTTCACTCGGTACAAAACCGTTGAGGGCAATTCCGGCGTCCGAAAACTCGGCCGACCATGTGTAAGGAGAGGCAACTGGCGGCATCAGGCCGTTTTGGTTGAGCACCAAACCTTCTGGAAGATTGCC
The DNA here is from genome assembly GCA_039815105.1 of Pseudomonadota bacterium. Classification (GTDB taxonomy): domain Bacteria; phylum Pseudomonadota; class Alphaproteobacteria; order Rhizobiales; family Rhizobiaceae; genus JBCBXA01. Next base: position 8,096 of record JBCBZX010000047.1, on the reverse strand, counting down.
AGACAGGGCTGCACTCGCAGCCCGAAAGCTATCGATATTTTTCGCACGCCCGTCGAGATAAAACCCCTCTGGGGTAAAGCCCGCCTCTCCAGCTTCAAGTTGTGCGAGTTGGGAAAGGCTGAAATCCACTGACGCTTGATAATTGGCGGGCTCGCCGCTGGCGAACACCATCTGGTCGACGATATCAAATCCGGGGAAGGCTGTCTGTGCGGCGCCATTGGCTTCAGCCCGGGCGTCCTCATTGGGCACCTGTCCGGCAAGCACGATACGATTGCCGGAAGAGACTGCGGAAAAACCGTAGGCGGCCTCGTTTGGAGCGATGATGTCGACATCACCCAGCATGATTGCCTGGGGAAGGTCACTCTCAAGGGCGCTAAGCGTGGAGGCGTAGCTTTCCGGCGTGTTGGCAATGCCCGACGCGTCCAGCGTTCGGCCATTAAGTGTTATTTTGCCCGCGCTCAAATTGGCCAATTGGTCAGCTGCAAAACCTGCACCCAACACAAATCCGGCGGGCGCACCTGATGCCAATGTCGTAGCATTGGACAGCGCCGCCCCTGGCGCCGCTGCCTCGGCCCGGTCAGCCAAATCCTGCACCGCAGCTTCACTGGGAAGCACCCCGGTCAGAACCACTGACTCCGCACTCTTTTCGATCTCGAATAGATAAGGGTCTGCCACAGGCGGCATAACACGAACGCCCACCGCCTCGAAGCCAGAGGGTACATCATTGGCATAAGCATCGAGAACATCCCGATATTTATCACTGTCCAGAGCATTGCCCCGAACTGACAGTCCAGTGCCATCAATCGTCACGACACCACTGGACAAATTTTCGAGCTGATCTGCGCTAAACGACACAGCCCTTTCCAACCCATTGGGTTGCCCGGAGGCCAGCCGCAATCTGTCGTTCACCGGCAACGTGGGAAAGGCCGCTTCTGCCGCGCCGAGTGTGGATGCACGTGCATCATTGGATGGAATAAAACCTGTCAGGTCCAAACCGGTGTCAGACTTCCGCATCGACAGGAAGTATGGATCGGCAAGCGGCGGGCGAATATCGCTTTCACCCAGCGTGCCGCCGCCCGGCAGCGACCCATCCAGAGCGCCTGTTATGCTGGTGTAGGCCGCGTCGTTTGCAGCAACGCCGCTGGCACTGAGAGTTGTATCGGTAAGCGCGAAGCGGCCTTCTGATAAGCCTGCAAATTGAGAAATCGCAAAACCGGTTAGGGCGCTATAACCATCAGGCGCACCCCGCGCCAACTCCAGATTGTCAGTAATCTGAACATCTGGCGCAACCGTTTTTATGGCGGCCAACACATCTGCCCTGGCGGGCTCGGACGGAACATGGCCTGACAAGGAAACATCATCACCATTGCGTGCAATGGCAAAATTGTATGGGCGTTGAGGAGGAATGAGCCCTGTCGCATCCCGAACAACGCGAACGCCATATTCCGCCTTTGAAAGATCGACAGCGCGTTCGCGCTCGCTATCAGAAAAAGCAAGGCCAACGACCGTTAGGTCCCGGCCATCAATGCGCAGCGAGCTCCATTCCAACCCGGCAGCTTCCAAAGTGGCGTCGGTGCGGGCAGTGAGATCCCGCTCAATACCACCGGAAAGAAACAACAGCGCCAGTACGGTCAGAAGAGCCGAAAGAATGATGCCCGGCCAAGTCCAGCGCTTCCAATTACACATTATTTTTCCCTCGGTGAAATTGCTCCTGAGGAAAATGTTAAAGCATCTTAAGCTTTGGAGTAAAGCGACATGCCACACGTCATTTCACGGTCTGAACCATAAAATGAAAAGGCCCGGCTGTTTCCAGCCGAGCCTTTCCAAATCATTGACCTTACGGTCTGGACATCGAAACTTAGAAAGTTGCGATGAAGTCCAGGCCGAGAGCCCAAGCATCGTTGTCGACCGAAATCTGGTCGTTGCTGATGTAGTCGAACTCAGCTTCGATGGAGAAGTTGCTGGATACTGCGTATGCCAGTGTGTTCTGCACACCCCAACCGCGGGCGTTGAAGTACACATCCCAATCAGACGAAGCAGACAGTTTGTCTGTGAGTGTCAGGTCGAGATCGATAGACAGCTCGTCGTTACCACGGCCAACGGACTCAAATGTGTTGGCTGCGCCGCCGGAGAAACGCTCATAGTTCAGAGCGATGCCGAAGCGGTCAGCGCTGTAAGCTGCGCCAACATTCCATGCGAATGTGTTGCCGGCTTCCAGCTCGTATGCCAGCTCACCAGAAATGGTGAATGCATCGACTGTGTAGGCGAGGTTTGCAGTGATCGCGTCGTCTGTACCGCCGAGAGCGCTAGAAACAGTTGTTTCGTCTTCGTATGCGATTGCACCGGAGAAACCGCCGGAAGCGAATGCGATCTGAGTGGTCAGGTTGCCGTCGCCATCATAGAGCGATGGAGCGAGACCGGTTGTGAAGGTCACACCGTTTGCGCCGATCACCTGGATGAAAGCGTTTTCTGGTGTCACGCCAGCAGGAATTGGACCAACCTGTGGGTTGAAGTCGGCAAGACCAACCACGTAACCTTGTTCACCGATACGAACGAATGCGCGCACTGTGCCGAGGTCTGTCTCGTGGCGAGCGTCGAAGTCGATGCGGTAGTCAACGTCTTGGTTGATGCCGTCACGGCCAGCACCAGCGTCGTTGGTGTAGCTGTACTGCGAGCGAACGCGGCCAGAGATGTCGAGGCAAACTTCGGTGCCTGGGATGAAGAAGAAGCCAGCGCCGTATGCGTCACAGATTTGGACGTAGTCGACGGGCTCTGGGTCAACAGCGACGATGGCGTCAGCAGCAACTGCGCCGTTCACTGCAAAAAGAGATGCTGCCGAAGCAAGGATCATGCTCTTGAGTTTCATTGTATGACCTCCAGTCATATTAGTTTCTTAAGGGAAGAACGTCCGCTTCAGTGCGTGGCCCCAACCCATTTGCAAATGGGAGACGTCTCTACGCCTTATCCCGAGACTGGAATGACAAACCAGCCCGACGCTCGCAACCAGCCTACCCCCGCTCCCGCACGTCTCGAGGTGTTGCTGAATAAGTCTGTTGCACAAATGACACTGCGCTTGTCGGCACTCAAAGGCCAAACCTTTCGAAATAATAAAGATCGGGCGCACAATGACCAACTATCAGTGACTCAAACACACAATGTGTCCGAGTCCCTCCCCTTTGCGCATCGCGGCGCAAAGTCAGAACGATTCTGAAAGAACAGACGCCCCAGAAAAATAGCATTCCTTCTGTATCAGTTCTCGCTTGAAACCAAATCCCGGCTCCCTTAACACCGGCAGCGGAGCTGTGGCCGAGTGGTCGAAGGCGCGCCCCTGCTAAGGGCGTAGGCGGGGAACCGTCTCGAGGGTTCGAATCCCTTCGGCTCCGCCACTTTCTGACTTTGCACTGTCGCCCTTCGGGCTTCGCTCCAGTCGGGACCTCGCATAAGCTCGGACGGCCCTTGGCCTTGCAAACCCTGCGGGTTCGAAATGTCTCCCCTACTCTCCGCCACCATCTCGCTCGCGCCTCGTTCGCTTTACTCAACAGCTCCGCGGGGCGGGAGAAAGCCCGGAGCGCAGTCGTGGCCTTTGTGATCAAAACATTGAAACTGGTCATTCGACCAAACTGCTGAATGGCTAAGCCCAGCCGAAAGCCTCGTCATGTGCGGCGACTGCGGCGAGCGCCTTTTCGCCAGCATCCTGAGAAGACAAGCCCGGCTTGTACAGGCTCGACCCCAACCCGAAACCATTGCACCCGGCGCTCGCATAGGCAGCGAAGTCGCCGTCCGCGACGCCGCCCACCGCATACACAGGCACACTGGCGGGTAGGACAGCTCGCATCGCCTTAACGCCATCGGTCCCGATGAGAGACGCGGGAAACAGCTTCAAACCATCAGCCCCGGCGCCCAGGGCGGCAAAGCACTCAGTGGGCGTCATCACACCCGGCCAGCTTTCCATGCCTGCAGCCTTCGTCGCGGCGATAACCGACGCATTTGCGTTTGGGGACACCACGAATTGGCCGCCAACGCTCTGCAACTCTTTGACCTGATCAACGGTCAATACTGTTCCTGCACCAATCGAGGCACGATCTCCGACGGCCGCAATCATGGCGGCAATCGATTCGAATGGGGTTGGCGAATTGAGCGGCACTTCTATGCGCGTAATCCCCGCTTCCACATATGCCATAGCGATCGAAGCTGCATCCTGAGGCTCAATGCCCCGCGTGATAGCGATTAGGTTCCTATGCTGAAAGTCCGACATCACTCGCCTTCCTGCCGTCCGGTATCGGCATTTTGCAAAAGCTCATAGGCCCGCTTCAATCCAGCTAGAACCAGTTGGTCGCCGCTTTGCGCATCAGCGTCAAAACCAAGATGGCGCGCAGCACGTGTGTACAATGGCCCCAGCCTTTCCGACCCAACAAACATGATCGGAATATCAATGGTGGGGCGGATCGCAGCAAACTCTGAACCGATAAGCAAACCTGACAGCATGGCCAGCCGCTCAATAGGCTCACGCTCCTCACCCACAAGATCGCCCGCCCTCAGCAGAAAAAGTTCGCCGATGGCACCCCCCGGAGCACCATAGCCCAGCTCAACGCCTTCCAGAAACGCACCCGTGGGCAGAGTACCTGTCGCCTCACCGGGGGCAGGCAGCGAGTGGGCGAGGATTGAGTGTTCCCGAAGCACCGCAAACAGCTCTCCCGTCATGATTGTTCGATTGCGGGAAATCCGACTCGCTTCGAAAGACACCCATTTGGAATGGGTTCCCGGCAAACACACATGCCCGATGAAACCAGGATAGCTGGTTGCAAAACCGGCCAATTGCGTTTCTTCGCCGCGCATGACATCCGGCGGGTCAAGTTGCCGAAGCCCCGACAAGATGCGCACGTCGATACGCGCATCGCTTGTCGGCACCGCAACGACGGAGCCAGACAATTCTCCTGCATTGACTGGGGCATCGGTGTAGCCCGCATCCATCCAACCACTGCGGCTGCCCGCCATTCCGCATATGACCACCTTCAAGGGCATGCCAGGCTTTGCGCCGGCCAGATGGTCTTTCACCAGGTCGATGAGCACCTCTTCATACTGGGCGGGTGAAAGCTCCGACATTCCCCTGTCGGAGGTCAAGCTCGCCAGCACCTCACCGTTCGCGCCCATGGCCCAAACCCTGAGATTGCTGGTACCCCAATCCACGGCCAACCAGCGCGTGGCAGACACATTTGATGTCGCCTGATTATCCATCAGGCACCAAACACCACACCGCCATCCACGATGACGCTTTGGCTCGTCATTGCACCCGACGCCTTGGAAGCCAAAAAGAGCACAGGCTCGACCATGTCGATGGGCATAAGCTTACGCTTGAGGCATTGGCGCTCCAATTGCGCAGCAATCCCTTCCGGCGTTGCCCATTTCTCTTCTTGCCGTTCCGTGAAAATCCAACCCGGCATCACTGCATTTACCCGAATGCCATGGTGGCCAAGCTCCCGGGCCAAGCCCCGCGTCAAGCCGGTGATGCCTGCCTTGGCAGACACGTAAGCCGGATAGCCTTCATTGCCCATCATATAGCTGATTGAAGAGAGATTGATGATCACGCCACCACCACGCTCTATCATTGAAGGAGCTACCTTCTTGGCGGTGAAGTGTTGCGGTCGCAGATTTGTGAATATGGATTGGTTCCAATCCTCAACATCCCAATCCTGCAATCCGTGCCGATCATCTCGAGCGGCATTGTTGACCATTACATCTATCGGCCCGAACTTCTCGATGGCCTGATCCATGGCCGCGTAAAGCGCATCGATGTCTCGATTGTCGGCCTCTATATAATGAGCGTCGCCAGAGCCGATGCCGCGCATCTGTTGTGCGAATGGCTCGTGATCGGACAGACCATTGAAGCCAACATTGCTGCCCTGGCGCACAAAGCCCTCTGTGAGCGCTGCGCCAATGCCCGAGCCACCGCCAGTGATAAAGACATGTTTTCCCGCAAGGTCCGCGAAAGTTGCGTTCAATTCCATAACAGTCTCCTCCATAACAGTATCCAAGGACAGATGTGGGTCATGGCGCGTCGACCACCGCGTCAATTGATAACGCAAGACCCGATTGCGCGTACAGCGAAGGAAGCCCTACCCCCACAATTTCCAGTTCCGCGCCCCGCAGTTGAAACCCTTCATGGAACAATGGGTGATCGAATGTCCGGTTGGCATCTCGAACGGTCTGATTGATGGTTTGCAAAGTCACCCGGTAGAGGCGGTCCGGATCTAGACCCGGAATCGAAATGACCGGCGGCACCGTCGCCCGCGGACGGTCAATCTGCATCAGGACCAATCGTGCGCGGCTGTGATCCTGGGCAACGGTCAGCGCTCCAAGCAAGTTGGGATCGACGGTGCGCACCCTGTGAAATGTGCCCGAATGCCAAAGCTCGCGGTCGACCTTATGATCTGCAATGGCCTTGCGAATAATGGCCCGATCACGATCGTCCATCTTAGTCAGGTCCGCTTCCACGCCCATATGGCCATAGCTGGAAACCAGCGCACGATAGTCGGCGTGGAAGCCACGCCCTGTCGTGTGACACCAAGCCGGGCCGATATGCGCGCCCATGACCTCCGGCGGGAAAAAGTAGCTAAAGCCGTTTTGGATGCGAACACGCTCAACAGCGTCATTGGAGTCCGACGTCCAGAAGCGGTGCGTGCGCTTGAGGATTTCGTAATCGACCCGCCCGCCGCCGGACGCACAGCTCTCAATCTCAAGATCTTTGTGCGACTCCCCGAGGCGATCCAAAAGCGCATAGAGCGCCAGGGTCTGGCGATGGACCGCAGCTTTACCCGATGAATCGCCCGGCAAAACCAGATCACGATTCATGTCCCACTTCAGATATGACACCTGATGTTCCCGCACCAAAGTGTCCAGGCGCTCGAACAGATAGTCTGTCACTGCGGGGTTTGTGAGATCCAGAACGAGTTGGTTGCGGCCGAGCAGAACCGGATAATTGCCCAAGCCCAAAGCCCAATCGGGATGTTTGCGGTAAAGCTCCGACGATGGGTTCACCATCTCTGGCTCAACCCACAATCCAAATTCCAACCCCTTCTCGCGAACATAGCTCGCCAGTGGCTCCAGCCCGTCGGGATACTTCTTGGGGTCGGCATACCAATCCCCAAGGCTGGTCGTGTCGTCATCTCGGCCAATGAACCAACCATCATCCAGCACGAAGCGTTCTGCACCTATGTCAGCCGCCGCATCCACCAGTGCCGTCAACCTGTCGTGGTCATGGTCGAAGTAAAGCGCTTCCCACGTGTTGACGGTCACCGGACGCGGCTTAGCCTTGTCGGGGAAATCCAGAATATGTTTGCGGACATAGGCGTGAATTTTCTGACTGAGATCGTTTAAGCCTTGGCTCGAATGGGCCACATAAATTTCAGGCGTCTCAATATACGTTCCCGGCTCCAGCGTACCTTCGCCGGAAAACATCAATATGCCCATCTGCAATTGAGTATCACCGGTTGCCATCCGCTCCAGCAGCATGCGGTGGTTTCCGCTCCATCCCATATGGACGCCAAGGCAAGAGCCGGTTTCCTGATCGGTTGTTGGAGCGAGTAGGATCGTACCGGGAAAAGCCTCGTGCGACGTGCGACCTCGGCGGTTCTCCCGCTTGGACAAGCCCAGCGGCACTGGCTTGCGATCGATCTCGAACTCAGCGGTCCAGCGACCGTGAAACGACATGTGCTCGCTCAGTTCTTGGGGCACGGAAAGTGCCGGAGCCGAGAACCAGTCAACAATGATTGGACCTTCAGAGATATTGGACAGCCGGGCAGAGAAAGTGGCCACATCAGTTTCAGGGCACAAGCGGATCGTGATTAGCAAGTCCAGTCCGCGATCGGAGTCATGGCATGCGAATTGTACGCCGTCATCGAGGTTGTGAACGTGTGAGAGCTTAAACAGGCCTGCCCATCCGCTGCCCATGGCCGTCGGACGATGTGCGATGAGCGCTGGATGACCCATAAAACCCCGCCCCAGTTCAGGGTGCAGACTAATGGGCCGACGCGCGTTCGCGACAACGCCCTCAACGCGCTCTTCGAGCTCCGCGCGTCGGATCCTACCATTCTCGACTG
>JBCBZX010000165.1:0-6701 GCA_039815105.1 Pseudomonadota bacterium | reverse complement strand
TTTGGAAGTACCAGATGCTCCCCATCAGGTATGGAGTATCGATTTCATGAGCCATAGTTTGTATGACGGTAGAAGGTTTAGGGTATTGAACATCATAGATGATTTCAATAGAGAAGCCCTTTTCACTGGCCTCGCCACCTGGTCATGACACCCGGCTCGAGGCACATCCTGTACACTGTACTCTGGAGTCGTGCATCTGCACCGCAGCCATGACCCATTCCGATTTGCCGTCCAGGCAAACAACCCATAGCTGGGAAAGTTCCATCATGTATCTTAAGCACAGAATATGGACGCTCTGACAACTGAACCGCACACGCCCTCCGCCACGATGCAACGAGCCCATGGTCGGGTTGAGGTGGACGTCTATGCACGCAACGGCCAAACTGCGCTGCAGAGATTGGTCCAAGATGGCTGTGCAAAGGCCCGCCTTCCAAAGCTCGGCAACCGAACATGCGAACAAGTGGTCCTGATAAATTCATCAGGCGGTATAACTGGCGGCGACAGGCTGGCATGGACCGTGCGCGTTGGTGAAGGCGCGCATTTCACCAGCACCAGCCAAGCCTGCGAAAAAGTGTATGCCGCCAAGGCGCAAGACATGGCCGCAAGGGTGACCACATGCATCGAGATTGGTGAGGGCGCGTCTTTAAACTGGCTGCCGCAGGAGACCATATTGTTTGATGGTGCAAAGCTGCACCGGACGATTGACGCTTCCATGGCAGCGAACTCGCGTCTGTTGATGGTGGAGCCCGTCGCTTTCGGGCGCAGAGCCATGGGTGAGGCCATGGCAAGCGGACGTTTTTGCGATCAATGGCGGATCCACCGTGGCGGCGAACTGGTCCACGCGGAGGGCTTTGAAATCGGCGGCACCAGCGGCGCGCAATTGACGCCGAACTTCGCCATGAAAGACAATGCCGCCATGGCTACACTTGCCCTGTTTGCGCCCGATGCTGAAGAACGGTTGGAGCGGCTCAATCAGTTGCTGGCAGCATCAGCGGATGTGATGGCGGCCGCTACCGCTTGGAATGGAAAACTCATAGCCCGGATGGTTTCGATCGATAGCTACCATCTGCGCCGCACCCTCGTTCCGGCCATCGCACAACTGACAGATGGAGAGGGTGTGCCAAAAGTTTGGGCGCTATAGCGATTGCGTGTGCCGCGTCCGTGGGTTTGAATAGACGTCCAGGGCAAATTCAGGGGACCAAATGCAACTCACACCACGCGAAAAAGACAAGCTACTGGTCTCCATGGCCGCAGAGGTCGCCCGCAAACGTCTGGAGCGCGGCGTAAAGCTAAATCACCCCGAGACAATAGCCCTGATTACGGATTTCGTTGTCGAAGGCGCCCGCGACGGCCGTGCCGTTTCCGAACTGATGGAAGCGGGCGCCCACGTGGTGGCCCGCGAGCAAGTGATGGATGGCATCGCCGAAATGATCCACGACGTGCAGGTGGAAGCCACCTTCCCCGATGGCACCAAGCTCGTCACTGTGCACCAGCCGGTTCGATAGGAGCGCGATATGATTCCAGGCGAAATCATCACAGCCGACGGCAGCATTGAGCTCAATTCAGGCTCAGACGCACTCACTCTCAAAGTGGCCAATACAGGCGACAGGCCAGTGCAAGTGGGCAGCCATTACCATTTCTATGAAACCAATGCAGGGTTGGACTTTGACCGGGAAACTGCCCGGGGCATGCGCCTAGATATTCCCGCGGGAACCGCTGTTCGGTTCGAGCCCGGCCAGTCACGGGACGTGGCCTTAATACCCCTTTCCGGCACGCGGACGGTGTTTGGCTTCAACGGTAAAATCATGGGCAAGCTGGCCTGATGCTACGCCCGCTTGCCATCTCAGCCTTGGCGCTTTGTGCAAGCCTTACAGTGGCGTTCGCGCAGGACGAATTGCACCCGTGCGAAACCATGGGCAGCACGGTGGAAACCACCAATTGCTATGGCCAGGCCCACGAAGCCGCAGATGCCGACCTGAACCTAGCCTACAAATTGGCTATAACCGCTGCCAAGGACGTGGACAACTACACCTCTGACACCGCACCCAAGGCCGCGATAATTCTGCGGGACGCGCAACGCCGCTGGATCGCCTATCGCGACGAGGCCTGCGACGCAGAAGCCGCGTTTTGGGGTGGCGGCACGGGTGCCAGCGCTGCGTTTCTGGCCTGCCTTGAGCGCCTGACGCGCGTTCGCGAACAGGACCTGCGGAGGCTCTTTGACTGATGCTCAAGGCGATTTTGAAATCTGGCGCACTTGTTTTGTCGGGCACTGCTGTGGCCCTCGCCTGTGGCGGTAACCCGACCTGCACTGTGGCCGACCCCACTGGCACGCCGCTCAACATACGGGTTGCCCCCAACCAGACGATCATTGGCAATGCGCCCAATGGCACGGTGCTGGAGTTCATCGACCATGTGGAGCACGAGGGTAAAACCTGGGCGCGGGTGGCGGCCTTCGACCCCAAGGTTGAAGAGCTGAACTTGGGTGGCGGCTATCTATTTGGATCCTATCTAAATTGCGATGGCCGGATAAAGAATGCTTCAGACAATAATGAGGTCTTCTGCCAGGTCGCCGACCCGACGGGCACGCCGCTGAACGTGCGCGATACGCCAAATGGTAAGCTATTGGGCTCAGTGCAGAACGATCAGATTGTCAGGGTCTACGGCCATCAGGTGCACAATGGAAAGATCTGGGCCCTCGCCTATCGCGACGTGCGGGACAATGCAGTGGGCTATGTGTTCGACGCTTACCTCAAATGTGAGGAGGACGGGCATTGAGGCGGGCGGTGCTGATCATCCTAGCTCTGGTCACCCTGCCATTGACCCATTTGGCGCGGACCCAACCGGCATGGGCGCAGGAGCCTGACTGTACCGACCCAGGCAGCCTGCCGCAGCAGGGCATGAACTATTGTGCGGCCAAGGAATTTGAACAGGCCGACGCTGCGCTGAACGCTGCCTGGGAGCTGCTGCGCCCTTCCGCCGTGAAGGGTTCTGACGGCGCTGACCCCATGCTTGAGGGCCAACGCGCCTGGATCAGATATCGCGATGGCCAGTGCAAAGCTGAAGGCCTGCACTTTGAAGTCGGTTCGCTGGAGCCCTTAATCGTCGCCACCTGCCGCACCCGAATGACCCAAGCCCGCACGCAGGAATTGCTGCTGATGGAAAGATATCGCTGATGTCGTTTTCACAGGCCCACCACGACTTTACCTTCGAGCCCTATGTCGGCGAAAAGTTTGCCGACCAGGATTTTAGAATTTTGGTCTTGGGCGAGTCCCACTATGGCGAAGACGAACATCAAATATCGACCTTCACCGCAACAACTGTCCGAAAGCACGGCATTCAACGTCCCAAGGCTTTTTTTCGAAGGATCACCGAAGCTTGCTTTGGGTATGGCTGGGACTGGATCGACCCCGACAGAGCATGGAAACGGATCGCATTCGCCAATGTTGTGCAGCAGATCGTTCCGAACGTAAGCGGATCGGTCACCTATGACATGCTTGTTGATGGAGCAGCGAAGCTGCCAACACAGATCGAAGCCGTGCAACCTCATTTCATTTTGGCATTGGGCAACAACGTTCGACGGGCACTCCGGCTTATGGAGGGGTTCGGTGAGCATCCCGACAACGAAAGAGCCGGAGCTCTTTCAATCATTAAAGACACTCCAATCGTTCATTCATATCATCCCTCAAGCAGGGGGCGTTTCAAGTTCCAGCCAGTGGCGGAATTGCTCGGGCGGTTGATGTGGGAAGCAGGGCGAGCGCGCGACTTGGCGGATGATGCCGTAGAGACGTTTGCACAGTCGGTCTTGCTGGACACACCACGTAGCCATCTTGTCATAAACTCTGGGCAGGCCCGACCATGACCACTTCACTCTCCCGCGCTGAATATGCTGCCATGTTTGGCCCCACCGTTGGCGACAAGGTTCGGCTGGCAGACACTGAACTTTTCATCGAAGTTGAGCGGGATATGACCGCTGAACTTGCTGGCTCGGCAGCCACTGATGGCACGGGGGCCAACGCACTGCTGTATGGTGAGGAAGTGAAGTTTGGCGGCGGCAAGGTAATCCGCGACGGCATGGGCCAAAGCCAGATGACGCGGGCAGACGGTGCGGTGGACACTGTGATCACCAATGCTCTGGTGGTGGATCACACCGGTATTTTCAAAGCCGATATCGGCCTGCGGGATGGACGCATCGCTGCAATTGGCAAAGCTGGCAATCCAGATACGCAACCGGGGGTCAACATCATCATCGGCCCGGGCACAGAAGCCATTGCAGGTGAAGGCAAAATCCTCACCGCTGGCGGGTTTGACAGCCATATTCACTACATCTGTCCGCAACAGATAGATGAAGCGCTCTACTCCGGCCTGACCACCATGCTGGGCGGCGGCACCGGTCCCGCCCACGGTACGCTGGCCACCACCTGCACCCCCGGCCCGTGGCACATAGCTCGCATGATCGAAGCGGCGGACGCTTTTCCCATGAACCTCGCCTTTGCGGGCAAGGGCAATGCCAGCCAGCCCGGCGCTCTCGTGGAAATGGTGGAAGGCGGTGCCTGCGCCCTCAAACTGCACGAGGATTGGGGGACGACCCCTGCCGCCATCGATTGCTGTCTGTCGGTGGCCGACGATATGGACGTGCAAGTGATGATCCACACTGACACGCTCAACGAGAGCGGGTTTGTGGAAACTTCCGTCGGGGCCATGAAGGGCCGCACCATACACGCCTTCCACACTGAAGGTGCGGGCGGCGGCCACGCGCCGGATATCATCAAGATTTGCGGCGAAGACCATGTGCTGCCCTCCTCCACAAACCCCACGCGCCCCTACACCGTAAATACGCTGGCCGAGCACCTCGACATGCTGATGGTCTGCCACCATCTCGACGCGTCCATCCCCGAAGACATCGCCTTCGCCGAAAGCCGTATCCGGAAGGAGACGATTGCAGCTGAAGACATCCTCCATGACATGGGCGCGTTCTCGATCATTGCATCCGACAGCCAAGCCATGGGGCGAGTTGGCGAGGTCATCATCCGTACATGGCAAACCGCAGACAAGATGAAGCGTCAGCGCGGACGGCTGCCCGAAGAAACCGGCGAAAACGACAATATGCGCGTGCGCCGCTACGTGGCGAAATACACGATCAACCCCGCCATCGCCCACGGCATCAGTGCTGAGATCGGCTCAATCGAAGTTGGCAAGCGGGCTGATCTGTGCCTCTGGGACCCGGCATTCTTCGGCGTCAAGCCTGCCATGGTGTTGCTGGGCGGCACGATTGCCGCTGCGCCAATGGGCGACCCAAATGCCTCCATCCCAACGCCACAACCGGTGCACTACCGCCCCATGTTCGGCGCGTTCGGCAAGTCCCGCACCAACTCATCAGTAACCTTTGTCAGCCAAGCGGCGCTGGACGCGGGCCTGCCCGCCAAGCTGGGCACCGCTAAGCAAATGCTGGCCGTCTCCAACACACGTGGCGGGATCGGCAAGCGCTCCATGATCCACAATGATGCAACGCCGGACATTGAAGTGAACCCTGAAACCTATGAAGTACGCGCCAATGGTGAGCTGCTGACCTGTGAGCCGGCGGACGTGCTGCCCATGGCGCAGCGCTACTTCATGTTCTGATGGCAAGACCCGATGCCGAGCGGCCCGCAACGATGCAGCGTTCGTGGGGCTATGCGGCGTTGTTTGTTTCGGTCTTTTGCGCGGCTCTGCTGGTTTGGCTGCAAAGTGTCGGGACAGAACTGCTGGGTTTTCCGCTCGAAGCTTATCTGGGCGTTGGAGCAGCCTTCTTCGCCGTGGCCTATTTTCTGATCGTGTGCTTTTGGGTCCTTGGACGCAGCAATGCAGCGCAAGCTCCAGACCCGCTCGGAATTTTGTATTACGTGCTGAACTCCGCACTGCTGACCATCCTCAGCGTGGCTGCGCTCTTCCGCTTTGGCGGGTTGAAGTCATCCAATTCGCCATGCGTAGAGCCCGCCTCCTGGGACACGCTCTACTTCTCAATGGTGACGTTTTCGACCCTGGGTTATGGCGATTTCGTGCCGGCAGGAGAGTGGTTTCGTTTGACCGCTGGTGCCGCCGCTCTCATCGGCAATCTGCATCTAGGCCTTCTGGTGGGTGCTGTTTTCTACAGCCTTCAGGGTCAGTCGAAGGCCGTCGACACTCAAAAGAATGCAGCGCTATGCCCGCACTGCCAAAAGTCGGCTACTGCGGCCAACAAACCACCTAATGATGCAATCAGAAAAGGTGAAGAAAATGCGCCTGAGCCTCAAGTGGGCCAGAGCGCCTCGAAAACTCCAGATGCCTCTAGAAGAATACGGCTCCTAGGAGCACAATGGCCACAGCACCAATTACACCGCCCCAGCCGATCCGGTTGATAACAACTGAAAGCTGATGATCAGACATCATAGTCTCCGTAAACGCTGGTTTTCATATATATTATGTAGCACACAAAGCGCTGAATTTCAATCTGCGCCAAAGTTGGCTTTAGTCGGGCCAAGCCGTCAAACTGAGCATTTTAGGCATGGTTTGAGGGCTTGGCCCGACAGCACTCAAAATAGCGACAAAATCGCAAAAAGGAAGGCCATTGACCAAAACCATCACCCTGACGGCCGCTTCCCGCCACGTGCTTTACGCCTCCAGCCACAAAAAACTTAAGGAGTGCGATACCTTTATTGAACCTGCTGAATTGGAAAAAATCGGAG
>JBCBZX010000332.1:0-3341 GCA_039815105.1 Pseudomonadota bacterium | reverse complement strand
GGGCATTTGGTTTGTCTTTCACCTCGGCGTCCACGCCCAGCAGATTGAACATCTCCTCAATGTCGGTGAGGCCCTGTTTGATCTCCCGGTAGATGAAGCCGATGAAGTTCAACGGCACGGCCAATTGCATGAGCAATGCGTTGATGAAGACAAAGTCACCCACAGTCTGCTCACCATTGGAGACTGCCATGGCGCTCATCAACATGGCCGTGCCGATGCCGGTGTAAAGAATAATCCCCTGACCGAAGTTCAACCAGCCGAGCGAGGTCCAAGTCTTGGTGGCCGCAGCCTCATATTTGATCATGGCGCCATCAAAACGCGCCTGCTCGAGCTCTTCATTGCCAAAATATTTGACCGTCTCATAGTTGAGCAGGCTGTCGACATTTTTGGTGTTGGCATCATTGTCGGCAGCGTTCATGCGACGGCGGATTGCAATGCGCCAGTCAGACGCCTTCACAGTCCATACCGCATAGAGCACGATGGTCGTGACCAAAACTGCCACATAGGAGAAACCGAACATCACTGCGAAGATCACAACGGTGAAGAAAAATTCGAGGATGGTGGGTGCCGTGCTGAGGATCGTAAAGCGGACGATGGCTTCAATGCCCTTAACGCCGCGCTCAATGATGCGACTTAACGCGCCTGTCTTGCGTTCAAGATGGTAGCGAAGAGAAAGCCCGTGCATGTGCTGGAACGTGCGGTAGGCCAGTTGCCGCACTGCATGTTGCCCAACGCGGGCGAACAGAGCGTCGCGCAATTGCTCAAAGCCAATCGCCGTGATGCGCGCGCCTGCATAGGCGACCACCATGAAAATGGGCACGATCAGGGTGGCGGGTAGGAACGCAATCTCCGCATCATTGCCCGCCAGCAAATCGGTGGCAGCGCGGTAGAAGAATGGCACGGCCATGGCTAACATTTTTGCCAGCACCAAAAAACAGAACGCAATTGCCACCCGCATTTTCAGGTCTGGGCGATCGGATGGCCACATGTAGGGCCATAAATTGGCTATGGTTTTTGCGGTGTTGCCATCCGCAACCACGGTGGGCTGGTTGGCCGCGGCGCTCGCCTTGCCGGCATGGCTCGAATTGGGCACGGATGCCTTGGGTGGGGCGCCGGTAGCTTGGGTATCGACCATCAATCGTCTTTCGAATTTTTCGTGTCCACGGCCGCATTGCAGCAGGCCCGTAACGCCGCCACATCATCAAGCAAGGCGCGAACAGCAACCGCGTTAACGCGGTACAGGCTCTTTTGACCGGCGGAGTTCACTTCCACCAACCCAGCTTGAGCGAGAATTTTGAGGTGCTGAGAAACGGTCGATTGCGCGATGGGCAGACGAGACACAACTTCGCCGCAACACGCGCAATCGGCCCGCCCCAGCTCTTCCAAAATTTGCAGTCTGTATGGGTGCGCGATGGCAGCCAGCCGGTCGGCAAGATTTTGTCTGTCTGCATCCGCAGGGAAATTTGGTTGAGCGCTTTGGCCCATGACGACCTCCGCATCATCTATCGTCGTCCAGCGATAAATGGCGGCTTACCCACAAAAATCAAGGGCCGGGCGCGTCCGACCTCAGCTGTCGTCCGATGCTGCAGCGCCTTCGCCCGGCTCTACAGCCTCACCCCTATTTTCGTCTTCCGGCAAACCAAATATCTGGCCTGGAAAGATGCGATCGGGGTCTTGGATCTGGTCACGATTGGCTAGGAAAATCGTCGTGTAGCGAATACCTTGGCCATAAACACGGCGGGAAATACGCCACAAACTGTCCCCCCGGCGAATGATGACACTCTTATCACTGGTGCCGGTCACCTCAAATGCGGTGGTGGGTACAGCCGCCTCCAACTGTTGGTCCGCGACTTTATCCAGCGCCATCGGACCAGCCACCTCTCCAATACGCTTGGGGCTGGCATCATCTGTTTCACCCTCAGCACTCGGTCGAGCCGGTGTGGCGGCACCTGGGTCCACGGGGTTCACGGGGCTGGGCTGCACGAGTGAAGCCTGCAATTGACGATCATCCTCGCGGGTGAACGGGACCTGGGCGCGGCTCACGACGGCTCCATCTGGGCCCAGCTGGTCGATGCGAATGCGGTATTGACCGGGCTCGATTGCAATCGACCGCTCAAACAGAAAACGGTCACCGTCGCCCCCTATGGTTGCACCCAGAAAACGGTCGTCGAGGTAGAGGCGCAATTTGGCACCTTTTTGCGCGGCCCCGGCAACGAACATGCGTTTGTCTTCGGTTTCTATCGCCTCGATGCGGGCGACGGTGGAATTGGTCACAGCAGATGGCTTGGGGGGTGCCACCGCAGGCTCTGCGACCTCAACATCCTGCGCGTGCAGTTCTGTATCAGCTTCGTTGTTTGGCTCGACAATGGCCACCTGGGCGCCTGGCTCAACCTCTGGCCGAACGGTAGGCAGGCTAGGTTCAACCACGGGCTCAGCCTTGAGATCAGCCTTGGGCTCAACTTTGGGAGCACTCGCTATCTGCGTCTGCTCCGCCGCTTCACGCTCGGGCTTTTCCAAAATAAGAGACGGCCCTTCATTGGTGGTCAAAACCGCCAAAAGTTCGCTTTCTTTGCCCTTTTCAGGAATGGCGACGATGGCTGTCTGCTGCCCAACCGACTCAATGGCCTGGGGGCCGCTGGCCTCACCGGCGGGCTTTTTGCTCGTCACCGTCAGCTGGTGGTCTCCCTCGGGCAGAAAATTATCGGGCAGGATGACGAAGTTTCCTGAAGCATCCGCTGTGGTTTCACCGATGGTCTCATCGCCGCTTTTCAGCATGACCTGCGCGCCCGCCTCGGCGGACCCACTCACCAGCGTGTTGCCATCCGGCTCCACCCGCAAAAGATCAATCACAGGCCCTGTTACGGGGTCCGTTGTTTGAATCTGTGGCTCTTCCGCCTCTTCTAGCGGTGCCGCAGCGACCGCTAGCTCTTCCGAGTTCGGATCGGTTGGGGCAGCGCCGTCCTGCTGAGCAATGGGCGCAGGCGCGACTTCAATTTCAGGCTCGCTGGTCAGCGTTTCGGCGCTGGTAGGCAGCGAGGCCTTCATGTTGCTGAACCAATTTTGGACACCCTCGACCTGAGGCAAACCAACTGTTGCGGCGGTGATAAGCACAAAACCCGCCACACTGGATGCCTGCGATGCAGCTGCTGATTTGAATATCATGGCAAATTGCCCCACGCGGTTTCGCCGATTTGCGTAGGCATGATCTTGCCTGACAGTCGGCCATTCGCCAAGTGGGCCACTGTGCGCCCGATGCGCCCACCATGCTTGTCCCCCGGCAAATCAAGTGTTTTAAGCGCGGAGGGACTGGGCGGCACTGGTAACCGGGCGATTTGTGTGGC
>JBCBZX010000007.1:0-22500 GCA_039815105.1 Pseudomonadota bacterium | reverse complement strand
TAATCGAGGTACATCCTGTGCAGTTAGGTCTATAGAAGGAGAAATGAGTTTGTCTCTAGCTCCTCTATCCAGGTAATCATAGTGTGTTAAGGCAGCAACGGCGGAACCGATGGCCGAATGACGACGTTCGTCGCTTCTTTTTCAACTGTTGTTAGACTGACCACTGTTTGTCGCCTCCCACTCCCCAACATCAAACCCAGTCACCACACCGCGTTCCGTCTCCAGCACGGGCCGTTTCAGCATCCTTGGGTCTTCCGCCAGCTTTTGCACGGCGTAGTCCGCGTCGTTCTGCATCCGCTCTCGCTCATCCTCCGGCAGGGCTTTGAAGTTGGTGCTTCTGGTGTTCATGACCTTGTCCTGACCCGCCTTGTCGAACCAGCGCTGGATGTGGGCGGGAATGTCTGCGCCCAGTTCTGCGAATTCGACATAGGTGTGGTCCAGTCCTTCCGCTTCAGCCCATTTTCGAGCCTTGCGCACGGTGGTGCAGCTTTTGATGCCGTAGATTGTTGCGGTCATTTGGTCTCTCCTACGCACCTCATGGCGAAATCATAGGTAAGCGCCGTGTCGTCGAGGCCCGCGAAGCGGCCCGTCTTGCCGAAGTGTCCGCTGGTCATATTGGTTTTGAGGTAGAGCGGGTTTTCGTCGGTTTTGGTGGCGCGGAGTTTGGCCACCCATTTGGCGGGCTCCCAATAGGTGACGCGGGGGTCTGACACGCCGGCGGTGACCAGCATGGGCGGGTAGGCCTGGGCCGTCACATTGTCGTAAGGCGAGTAGCTGGCGATGATGGCGAACTCGTCGGCGCTTTCGATGGGGTTGCCCCACTGGCTCCACTCGCCGGGGGTGAGGGGCAGGTCGGCGTCGAGCATGGTGTTCAGCACGTCGACAAAGGGCACGTCCGCCACGATGCCCGCGAACAGGTCCGGCGCCATATTGGCCACCGCGCCCATGAGCATGCCCCCCGCCGAGCCGCCATTGGCGACAATTTTGCCGCGGGCGGTGAAGCCCTCTTCTGCGAGATATTCACCCACGGCGATGAAGTCCTTGAAGGTGTGGTGCTTGCCGGCTTTTTTCGACTGCTCATACCAGCCGCGGCCCTTCTCCGCCCCGCCGCGAATATGAGCCGTGACGTGCACCCAGCCCCGGTCGACGAGGGAGAATTTCACCGTTGAAAAGCCCGACGGCATGGACGCGCCGTAGGAGCCATAGGCGTATAGGAAGCACGGGGCCCGTTCTTCAATTGGGCCGTCTAGCGCCAGGTCCGCGCGGTGCAGCACGGTGGCTGGCACCAGCTCGCCATCATGGCTCGGCACCATCAGGCGGCGGGTGACATATTTGGATGCGTCGTGGCCGGAGGGCACTTCCTGCTCTTTCAGGAGTGTGCGCTCCCGGGTGGCCATGTTGTAATCAAAGGTTTGGCTGGGGGTCGTGGGGCTGGCATAGCTGAAGCGCATCACATCGGTTTCCCATTCGTCCCCCACATTCGCGCCCAAGGCATAAGCCTCTTCCTCAAATGCAATCTCATGCTCCTCGCCGGTGGCCAGGTGGCGCACCACGATGCGGGGCAAGGCGTTCTCGCGCTCCATGCGTACCAGCCAGTCCTTCACCGGGTCGGCGGACAGGATGGTTCTGCCAGGCTTGTGGGGCACAAGGTCCGTCCAATTGGCGCGGCCGGGGGTGGCGATTGGGGCGGTGACGAGCTTGAAATCTTCGGAGGCGTCGCAATTGGTGCGGATGATGAAATGGTCTTCTCCACCGATGACGATGTGGTCGGCATCATACTCCACGCCGTCCTCGCGGGGGTGTAGGCAGGTGAGTGAGGCGTTGGGCGTTTTGAGATCGAGGAAGTGCACCTCGTCCATATCGTTCACGGAAGCCGAGATCATCAGGAACCGTTCGGACTGGCTCACGCCTACGCCGCAGAAAAAGCGGGGATCAGCTTCCTCATAAATCAGCACGTCGTCAGCTTGATCCGTGCCCAGCGTGTGGCGGTAGATTTTCGAAGGGCGGTGGTTCTCGTCCACCCGGGCGTAGTAGATCGTCTCATCGTCGGTGAACGCGAAGCTGCCAATGTCTTCCAGCGTTTCGCCTGTGTCTTTCGCAAACGTGGGGCCGGTTTCAAGATCGCGCACGCGCAGGCGGTAATATTCAGAGCCGTTTTCGTCGACAATCCATGCGCCCAATTTGTGGGACGGACTGTGGTCCATACCGCCGAGCGAAAAATAGGCTTTGTCCTTTCCTTCAAAATCGCCGTCTAGGATGATCTCTTCGTCCACGCCAGCATCCGCGTCCGTGGGACGACGTTTGTAGATCGGATACTCCCCGCCTGTGCGATACTCCACCCAATATTTATAGGGTCCATCGGCTTGTGGCACCGAGCTGTCATCTTCCTTGATGCGGCCCTTCATCTCCTCCACCAACGCCGTGCGCCGGTCCGCCGTGTCGGCGAGGCCAGCCTCCTGATAGGTGTTCTCGGCGCGCAGATAATCGGCGATTGGCTCGGGCAGCTTTTCCGGCTCGCGCATGGCTTCCTGCCAATTGTCGGCGCGGAGCCAGGCATAGTCGTCCAGCAAGGTGTGGCCATGGTGGGTGGATGTGGCAGGACGCTTATCGGCGAGTGGGGGCTTGGTGCTCATGGTCAGTCTACGTCCGGTGTGAAGTTCATGGCGACGCCATTCATGCAATAGCGTTGGCCGGTGGGCTGCGGGCCGTCATTAAACACATGGCCCAGATGCCCGCCGCAATTGGCACAGCGAATTTCTGTGCGCGTCATGAAGAAGGAACGGTCCTTATGCTCCGTCACCGAATTCGCGCTCAGGGGGGCGAAGAAGCTGGGCCAGCCGGTGCCGCTCTCGAATTTTTCAGATGTGCGAAACAACGGGTGCTCACAGCCCGCACAGCGGAAAATGCCTTCCTCTTCAACATAGTTCAGCGGCGATGTGCCCGCCCGCTCGGTGCCGTGCTCGCGCAGAACGTAATATTGTTCGGGAGTCAATTCTTCGCGCCATTCGGCGTCTGTTTTGTTAACCGGCGGGTTGGCAATGTCTGAGGCAAGCATGTTGGGGCCTTTCTGAAGTTTTGTGCCCTTATGTGTGCCGATATCTCGCAATTATCCAGTGGTGTGCGTCGGTATTGGCCATCACACTCTTGAGACTGATGCAACGCCTCTCTAGTTACCACACAAGATGGCGCGGCCACGCGCGCTGCTATGGGTGATCTTGAATGTTCTCCACCGATCCGGTGATTATGCTTCTCATTTTGGGTTTGCCGTTTTTGGCGGCTCTTTTGGCCCCCACCGCTGTGCGCATTTTTGGTGCGCTGGCAGGCTGGCTGTTGGCCGCTTTTCCAGCAATCATATTTCTGCAAATCCTCGGCCTGTCGGATGTTATTTCTGCGGGTGGCGCAGTGCGCGGTGGCGTGGAGTGGGTGCCCAGCTTGAACGTTGAGCTGAGCTACCTGTTCGATGGGTTGAGCTTTGTGTTCGGTCTATTGGTCACGGGCATTGGCACACTGGTTGTGATTTACGCAGGAGGCTATCTCAAAGGCCATCCGCAGCAGGGCCGCTTCTTCTCGTTCCTGTTCCTATTCATGGGCGCCATGTTGGGCCTTGTAGCGGCCGATAATCTCTACGCTCTGTTCGTGCTCTGGGAGATGACGTCGATTACGTCTTTCCTCTTGATCGGTTTTGGCAATCAGCGCGCGGCCTCTCGCCGTGCGGCGCTTCAGGCACTGATCATCACGGGCGGCGGTGGGCTCATTCTCATGGCGGGCATCGTGACCCTGCACATGATCACGGGTGAAGCTTCGCTCACCGGTGTTCTGGCGTCTGGCGATGTGCTGCGGGAGTCGCCACTTTATCTGCTGGCGTTCCTGCTGGTACTGGGTGGGTGCTTCACCAAAAGTGCTCAGTTCCCGCTGCACTTCTGGTTGCCCAACGCCATGGAGGCACCGACCCCCGTATCGGCCTATCTGCATTCCGCCACCATGGTGAAGGCGGGCGTTTATCTGCTCATGCGTCTTAACCCTGTCATGGGTGAAACGGCGCTGTGGGAAACGGTATTGCCCATCTTTGGGGGCACGACGCTGCTGGTAGGCACCTTCCTTGCGGTGCGTCAGACGGACCTCAAGCTTATGCTCGCCTACACCACGGTTGCTTCCCTGGGTTTGTTGGTCATGCTCACGGGCTGGGGTACGGAAAAGGCCATTGAGGGCGCCGTGCTTTATCTTGTTGCGCACTCACTGTTCAAAGGGTGCCTCTTTATGGTGGCGGGCACCATCGACCATGAAGCCGGCACCCGTGACGTGACCAAACTTGCGGGCCTGCGCAAAGTCATGCCGATCACATTTGTCGCCGCCTGTTTGGCTGCGCTCTCCATGGGTGGTCTGCCATTCTTCTACGGCTTTATGGCCAAGGAAGAGATGTATTACGGCCTACTGGGCGCGGACTGGTCTTTTCTCATTCTGGCGGTCGCAATCCTCGGTAATGCGCTCATGCTGGTGATCGGCGCAGCGGTGGCTCTCAAGCCGATGCTGGGCGACAAGCCGGACCATCTGAGCAAGGCCCATGAAGGCCCTGCGGCTTTGTGGCTGGGGCCGATCGTCCTGTCGGTTTTGGGTGTGATTGGTGCGCTGTTCTCCGGCGCGACCCATGAACTCATTTCATCGCCCATGGCCAGTGCCGTTTATGGTGAAGCTGTGAGCGTGAAGATTCTGGGCTTCCCGACCTATTGGTCGACACCGTTGGCGCTTTCCATCGTCACCATTGCCCTGGGCATTGCTCTGTTCACCCAGATTGACCGGTTGCGGGCGGTCATGACCAGCTTGCTCAACACCATCGGCTGGGGCCCGGACAAAGGGTTCGATCAGGCGGTGACCGGGCTTGTCCGGCTTGCCCACGGCATCACCTCAAGCCTTCAGACCGGGCGTCTTGAAACCTATATGGTGGTAACCTTTGTCTTCGTTGCATTGTGCCTTTGGGTGCCACTCACGCTTGGCGGTGAAATGCCGGACTGGCCGGTATTTGCAGCGCTGCAATTTCACGTCTGGGCCATTATTGCCTTGGCAGTGGTTGGTCTTATCGCCGTGGTCAACGCCAAAAGCCGCCTCAACGCCATTATCTCTCTGGGCATCCAAGGGTTTGCGGTTGCATTGATCTTCATGCTCTTCGGTGCGCCCGATCTTAGCTTTACCCAGTTTATGGTGGAAACGCTGTCCGTGGTTATTCTGGCGCTGGCCATGACGAAGCTTAGCCTAACACCATCCGACCACCGCGGCTGGGGGCAGTTCGTGCTTGATGGCTCCATCGCGCTAGCCTGCGGTGCAGGCCTTACCATCGTTTTGATTGCGGCAACCGCCGGTCCGTTCAACACCAATCTGTCGGAATTCTTCACCGAGTACAGCCGCATCATCGCCCATGGCCGTAACATTGTGAACGTGATCATCGTCGATTACCGCGGCACGGATACGCTGGGTGAAATTGGTGTGGTGGTAATTACCGGCCTTGCAATCCATGCGCTTATCCGAATTCGCGCAGCCAAGGTTCGGGCGGTGGAAGGCGATGAGGCGGCGGCGGACCTAGCCGACAATGGCCTGCCAGCCGACCTGACCGCACAAACCGAGGGAGCCCGCTGATGCAAACGCTGCTCTTACGCACAGTTGCTCCTTACTTTACCGCACTGATGGTGCTGTTCTCCATCTTTATCTTGTTGCGTGGCCACAATGAGCCCGGCGGCGGCTTCATAGGCGGTCTTCTGGCAGCTTCTGCGTTTGCAATATTCGGCATAGCCGCTGGTGTGAGCGCCGTGCGGCGGGCCCTGCGGTTTCACCCGCTTTCCATCGCGGGCTTTGGCCTGTTTTTGGGAACGGTTGCGGGCATTCCATCCCTATTTGCTGGGGTGCCATTTATGACCGGTCTTTGGGTGTACCCCGTTATTGGCGGCATCGAAATTCCACTGTCCACGGTGCTTGTTTTCGACATTGGTGTTTACCTGGTGGTCGTGGGGTCTGTGACCTCCATCGCCCTGGCCTTGGAAGAGGGGGAGCGGCGCTGATGGAGCCTATTCTCGCAATTCTGGTGGGGGTGTTTTTTACCGTCGCCATCTACCTGTTATTGTCACGGCACATCATCCGCATCCTGTTGGGCGTTGTGGTGCTGGGCAATGCGGTGAACCTTCTGTTCTTCACCGCCGGCCGTCTCACGCGTACCGTTCCGCCTGCGATTGCGCCAGACCAATGGGTGCCGGAGATCGCAACCGCCAACCCGCTGCCGCAGGCGTTGGTGTTGACGGCCATCGTAATCTCATTTTCGCTTTTCGCTTTCCTGCTGGTTCTGGGCTATCGGTCCTATGAAGATCTGAAGACGGACGATACGGACGAAATGCGCCTCGCTGAACCTCTTGACGATCCGGGGCCGCCTCATGGCTATTGATATGGGTGTTGGCGTTCTGCTGCCATTTTTGGCAGGCGCTGTTGAGGGCATGGCGCCTAAGCCTGCCTATGATTATCTCGACGCATATGTGAAGGCGGACGTGACGGCCCAAGCTTGGCTGATCATCGCGCCCATAGCCATCACCATGGTGGCTGGCACGATCCTGCTTATGTTCCGCCGCCGCGTCGCCTGGCAGTTTCCCATTGCGCTGATCGCCCTGGTGTTGTTGGCGATCAACAATATCGCGCTGTTGATGTGGATATTGGAGGATGGCCCGCAGACAATGACAATGGGGCGCTGGCTGCCGCCCTTCGGCATCTCGTTCAGTGTTGACCTGTTTGGCGCGGGGCTGAATGCCGCCGCTTCGCTGGTGGCTATTGCCGGGGTCATCTTCGCGTCCCGCGAGATTGAGTGGTTGGGCAGCCGGTATGGGTTCTACCCCTTCCTCATGTTGCTGATGACGGGCGTTTGTGGGTCGTTCCTGACGGGCGATCTGTTCAATTTGTACGTTTGGTTTGAGGTGCTGCTGATCTCGTCCTTCGGCATGTTTATTCTCGGGTCCGAACGGTTGCAGCTTGATGGTGCGATAAAATACGCCTTCCTCAACCTCATAGCGACGACCCTGTTTCTCATCGCCACGGGTCTGACCTATGCCGTGTTCGGAACCCTCAATATGGCGGATCTGATGACACGGGCCGCGGCCTATGTGGAGGCGGGTGAGGGGTCGGCACCGCTTTACACAATCTCCGCGCTCTTCCTGATCGCGTTTGGCATGAAGGCTGCCGCTTTCCCGGTGAATTTCTGGCTGCCTGCCTCCTACCACACGCCTCGCGTGGTGGTTCAGGCGTTGTTTGCGGGCCTTCTGACCAAGGTGGGTCTGTACGCGCTGATCCGTTCGCTTACATTTGTGTTCGGTGCAGTCATCGCCACGTCCGAGGTGTTTTTCGACATTGTGGCCCTGGTGGCGGCCCTTACGATGGTATTGGCCGGTTTTGGTGCGCTGGCCCAGTCAGACGTGCGTAAGTTGGCCGGATACACTGTCATCTCTGGCATCGGTATGATGTTGGCCGGAATGGCGATGAACACGCAGGGCTCGTTGTCGGCCACGATGGCCTATGCCGTGCATTCCATGGTCACCATGACGGCGCTTTACATGGTGTTGGGTCTTGCCATTGCGCTCACCGGATCCCACGCCATGCAGCGCATGGGCGGCATATATGCCGTGCGGCCGTTGTTCTCGGCCCTGTTTCTTATATTGGTTTTTGCGGTGGCTGGCCTGCCGCCATTCTCCGGCTTCTGGCCTAAATTGGCGCTGGTCCGCGCCGGGCTCGAGGGCGGCCATGGCTGGCTTGTCGCGGCGATTCTGTTCTCCGGCTTTCTTGTCACAATCGCGCTTGGCCGGGTCTGGGCCCACGCGTTCTGGCGGGGCGGACCGGAGGGTACACCGGACGGGCAAGCGGCCATTGAACATATTGGGGTAAGCAAGGCTGCGGGCCTGGTTTCCAATCAAACCGTTGCGCCAGTGACCGCGCTCGTGGCCGCTGCAATTGCGCTTGGCATATTTGCTGGCCCGTTTTTCGCCTTGACCGACCAGGCGGCAAGCGGCTTGCAAAATTCCGCGCCTTACATTGAGTCTGTGTTCCCCAAGGGCCCGCCAGTCTCTCAGCCAATGGATTTAACTCCGGCTTCGACGGGCGCACAGGGGGAGGCAAGCTAATATGTTTTTGATCAATATTCTGCTCGCAGTGGCATGGGGATTTGTCAGCGGCTCGTTCTCAGTGGTGAATTTGTTGCTTGGCTTTGCGCTTGGGTCTGCGGCCCTGTGGCTCATTCGTGGGCAGGTGGCGACGGAGGGTTACTTCACCCGCTCGCGGCGCATCATCTCCCTGTTTCTCCTGTTCCTCAGAGAGCTTTTCATGTCGGCATGGTCTGTGGCCGTGCTCGTATGCAAGCCTGATATGAAACTGGCGCCTGGTATCTTTGCCTATCCACTTCAGGTGGATCGCGATTTTGAGATCACGCTGCTCGCCAACATGATCACCCTTACCCCCGGCACATTGTCGGTGGACGTGTCCACCGATCGCTCGACACTGTTTATTCACGCGCTGGACGCCAGCAACCCTGATGCGGCGAGGCGTGACATTGCTGAAGGCTTTGAGCGTAAGATCATGGAGGCCTTCCGATGATCGACGATCCCGCGCACACCGCCACCTTCGCACAATCCTTCCTGTTCTGGATGCTGGATGCGGGGCTGGTGATCATCTCCATCGCGTTCTTTGTGGGGGCTATTCGTGTCGTCATAGGTCCAACCATTGTGGACCGCGTGCTGGCGCTGGATGTGTTGGTGGGCATAGCCATCGGCTTCATCGCCTTGATTGGGCTGCGCACCGGCTTTGCACTCTATGTCGATATTGCCATCGCCCTTGGCCTTGTGGGCTTTCTGGCAACGGTGGCATTTGCCCGTTTCATCTTGCACCGCGGCGAGAGCGAGGACGCCTCTTCTTTTGTTACCCAGGATCGGCCAGAAGGCACAGTAAAGGACGAAACGTAATGCTTGCGGTTCTTCAAATTGTTGCAGGTGTGCTGGTTTTTGTCGGTGCGGTTTTCTCGCTTCTGGCCGCGATTGGCATTTTGCGTTTTCCCGACGTTTATTCAAGGATGCATGCCGCCTCGAAGGCTGGCACGGTTGGTTCCGGCGCGATTTTGCTGGCACTTGCAATTCTGGCCCCTGATATCGGTGTTGCAACCCGGGCTCTTGCGGGCATTGCGTTCTTCTTGCTCACCGCTCCAATTGCCGCCCATTTGTTGGCTCGTGTCGCCTATACAGTGGGGATCGAGATGTGGGACGGGTCGGTTGTGGATGATCTGAAAAGGGCGCCAGACGAACCGTTTGGGAGTAAAGATTAAACAATTGTGAACCAATTGTTCTAGGTTTCGGTTGAAATTGCTCAAGATAGCTTTGCTTTAGCCGTATTTCTCTGGCAGGACCTGCTGCGACAATGAGGCGCGATGACTAAATTAGTATTGTGCCTCAGACGCCCAAAAAATATCGAGGTCTGCTTTGGAAAATGAAAATAATGACAACAACCAGGCGCTGTTGGATCTGACGTCTGACGTCGTTTCCGCTTATGTAAGCAACAACATCCTACCAGCTGCTGAAGTGCCGGAGTTCATTCAAGCCGTGTATAAGGCTTTGGACGGCGCTGCGGGTGAGCCAGCGGCACCGCCCGCCGAGAAGCCCAAGCCAGCCGTGTCCATCCGTAAATCCATTACTGATGATTATCTGATCTGCCTTGAAGATGGTAAGCCGTTCAAATCGCTTAAGCGCCATTTGAAAACTCATTATGATCTGTCGCCGGAGCAGTATCGCGAGCGTTGGGGTTTGCCTGCTGACTATCCAATGGTCGCACCAAATTATGCGAAACAGCGGTCGAAACTGGCAAAGCAGATGGGTCTGGGCCGCAAGGCAGCCAGTTAACTCTGCCCAATGCCGTGACTTTTCAATGCAAAGGCCGCCCAATGGGCGGCTTTTCTGCTTCGCAATCTGAAATTGTTTGGCGTTTGATCAATCAAAATCACCATCGCGTATGGCGTCGGGCAAATGTCCGAACCTGAGCACCAACTCTTCATAGACCGGCTTCTTAAAGCTTACGATCTGATCCGTAATCTCGGTCAGGTCCACCCAACGCCAATCGTCAAACTCCACCGGAGCGCCTTTAGGCGGCTTCGAAATGTTGATCTCACTGTCATTGCCATCGAAAACAAAGGCATACCAGGCCTGCTTTTGGCCACGATATTTGCCCTTTAGGCCCTTGCCTAGGATCTCGTCAGGCAGGTCATATTTCAGCCAACCCTTGGATTTGGCGATCTTTCTTGCAGTTGTGACGCCCGTTTCTTCCCACAATTCGCGTTTTGCCGCAGCCAATGGTTTTTCACCGGCGTCGATGCCACCTTGGGGCAATTGCCAAAGATCAGACCCTTTGCTTTCCGAGCTCTTAAGCCTGTGCCCGAGCCACACTTTGCCCTGTTTGTTGAACAAGGCTACGCCAGCGCAACGGCGATAGCCGAGCTTCTTCTTGAGCTGTTTGATCTGCGCTTTGCGGGTTGCCGCGTTGCTGTCTTTGGCCATGGTGCTGCTAACGAAGTCCCACCTGAGTGTTTCCGACCGTCTGCTCGGCAGCCAATGCCGAAATGGGGACCACATCAATGCCTTTTTTCTCGGCGCTGCGAACCCACTCAGCAATTCTGCGAACCGATGCCGGATAGGCGGAAGCCGTGGCGATGACAACACCTTTTTCCCGTGCGGCTTGCTCCAGCTTCAAAAGTTGCGCCTGCACGGCGTCTGCCTCCGGGTTCGCATCCAACAAAAGGCCGGACTTAACGAACGGCATGTTGAGGGATGAAGCTATTCCAGCGGCTTCGCTGCGAAGGGCCGAGCCGTCATCCAGATACATCAGGCCGCGTTTATTGAGCTCTTCCATGAAACCCCTCATGGATGATCGGTTGGCGGCAAACCGAGCGCCCATGAAGTTCATGACGCCCACATAATTGCTGATACGACCCAGAACCCAATGCAGGCGCTTGCGGTTCTCGTTCTGATCAACGTCGACCCTTAAAGTGTGGGGACCTGGATCATTGATGGGGTAATCAAATGGCTCGAGCGGCGCTTGGATCATGAGTTCGTGGCCATCCCGGCGGGCTTTCTCCACCCAACGTTGTAGTGAGTTGCCATAAGGCGCAAACGCCAATGTGACGGAGCCGGGCAGGCGCGCTATGGCGTCCTGCGTGCCGGACTGGCTCAAGCCAAGGCCACCAACCACGATGGCGACTCGCGCGGTGCCGAAGCCACCTGAAGCGCCCAACGGGCGCTTATATTCTTCCAAAGGTGTTCTGCCATCGATGCTGCGTTTAGGCAGATCGCCATACACCGTGCTGTCCACCAGGTCTGGGGAGGGCAAATGGCTCAAACGCGGTTCAATGTCCTGGCCGCTGCCAGCAACTTGGCGGATGATGATGTCTCCATTGGTCGGCACCGTGTCCGACCCTGAACCCAACTCGGTCAATTGAGCAATATCGGCGGGTCTTTCATCGAATGTAGATGAAGACTGCTCTTGGCCCATAACCAACCCTTCGGGCAATTCTTCGCCTTCGGTAATTTGTAGAACCGCTACGTCTTTGACATCAAAAGTGTTTTTGGGTGCATCAACTTTGGCCACCAACATGGGCTCGCCCCCGTGGGGGTCTTCCACCAATACGATCCAGCTGAACAGCAGGATGGCTACCACGCTTGCAACCACACTCGTCCATCTCAGCAATGGCCGACCGAATGGCGTTGATTTCGCTTTCTTGGGTAGAGCAACAGGTTTGTGCAGTTCGTCCATAGCCAGCTCACGCGTTTGGGCGCAATGATTCGCGCCGTTCAACCGCAGGCTATTGCGATTTGTTTACCAATTGCTTTGCGTTGCAAACATGGTTTCCAAAATATGAAAAAGGGCCGCCAGGCGCGACCCTTCTTGAACCATATCTGTCGACACGCCGATCAGTTGGGGACAGGTGTGTTCTCATTGGGCGGGAAGTTTGGATCTGTTTTCTCACCGCGCAGCAATTGCATGGCAAAGGCCAGTTGCACATCGTCCTTAGGGTCCGCAGGAACGTAAGAAGATATGGCGGTTTCATCCTCCGCTGGGGCATCTTGATCTGCGTCTTCGGCCACCGTCTCATCCTTGGTCTCTTCATCCTCGCCGACTTCAATATGACCCCTTAGATCCGCCTCGCTGCGCTCAAAGCTGCGCCGGCCTTGAAGGTCTTCGGGCAAAGGTTGAGCGACGGTGATGTCCGGTGAAATGCCTTTGGCCTGAATGCTTTTGCCCGATGGCGTGTAGTAGAGCGCCGTTGTCAAACGCAATGCGCCGTTTCCAGCCAGCGGAATGATGGTTTGAACCGAGCCTTTGCCAAAGGAACGTGAGCCAACGACCGTGGCCCGCTTAAGGTCTTGCAGAGCCCCGGCCACAATTTCGGAGGCAGACGCTGAGCCGCCATTGATGAGAACGATCACAGGCTTGCCGTCCACCATGTCGCCGGGGCGGGCGTTGAACCGCTTGTTCTGTTGTGGGTCACGGCCGCGCAGAGATACGATTTCACCGCGATCAAGGAATGCGTCGGACACGCTGACAGCCTGATCGACCAGACCCCCGGGATTGAGCCTCAAATCGAGCACATAGCCCTTCACGTTCTCCTTGCCCAGATCATTGTTGATCTTCTCGATCGCCCTGGTCAGGCCGTCAAAGGTCTGGCCGGTGAAGGACGTGATTTTGATGTAACCGATATCCTCGCCTTCAACACGGCTGCGAACCGCCTGCAATTTGATGACTTCGCGCGTCAGGGTCACGTCGATGGGACCGTCGGCACCCTCGCGAACCAAGGTGAGATCAATGTCGGAGCCGACATTGCCGCGCATAAGGTCAACTGCCTCGCGTAATGTCAGGCCACGTGTGGGTTCGCCATCGATTTCAAAGATCAGATCATTGGGCAAAACGCCTGCGCGGGAGGCTGGTGTGTCGTCCATCGGGGTGATGACTTTCACCAGCTCGGTATCTTGATCCAGCGTCACCTCAATGCCCAGGCCGCCAAACTGGCCCCGGGTCTGGGTTTGCATGTCTGAGAATTCGCGCTTGTTGAGATAACCCGAATGGGGATCAAGGCTGGTGAGCATGCCTTTGATAGCGGCTTCCACCATGTCTGACTCGCCGGGCTCCTCGACATAGTTGGCGCGGACCCGCTCGAAAATGTCGCCAAAAATGTTCAACTGGCGAAAGGTCTCGGAAGAGGCCGCCTTGGCTTGCACGCCGAAGCCAGCCGTGCCGGAAACGAGTGTTACGGCTGTTGCGCCCATCACAGCGCCAGCGAACAGGAATGACAGTTTGCGGATCATGGAGTTTTCTTCCTGCGGTTCAGCGGCGTCACACCGCGCTCTACATTCATGTTTTACACTCAACCACGGCGTGAACGCGGCAGAGCCAAATCTGTTTCACCGGACTGTGCATCGCCGGTGGTGGATTGTTCAACCCCGTTGGCGGTGCCGCCAGCTGTGTCGCCGCTGGCCGGAGCCCACCATGGCGCGGGGTCCACCGGAACACCATCTGCTCTGAACTCAACATAGAGCAGTGGGCGGTCCGAGGGTACATCCAAGCTCGCGGCGCTCGCAAGCGCGGTGGAACCCATGCGACCAATGGGCTCTCCAGCAAGCACGAATTGTCCTATCTTTACATCGGTGGCGGCCATGCCCGCCATGACAATATGGTGATCATCACCGGCATTGATGATGACCAACTCACCGAATTGCCGATAATTGCCGGCATACAGCACCCAGCCATCGGCAGGCGTAACGATGGCCGCGTTGGGCCGCGTGGCAAACAGAACGCCCTGGGTCTGGTCAATACTGGTACTGCGGGTGCCGAAGCTTTTCACCTCAACGCCAGCGGCTGGCCGTATGAGGAGACCCTTGGCCTGGGAGAATGCGATGGCTGGGGCCAGCCGGGCTGTATTGGTGGCGGCGATAGCGGCCAAGCGCTTGCGTTCCGCTTCTGCGGCCTCCGCGTCGCGCTCGGCCAGCAAGCGTGCATCCTCGGCCTTGCGGGCCGCATCGGCTTCTGCAGCTTGCTGAGCTGCCAGCGCTGCGGCTTCAATTTCCGTTTCCAGTGCAGTGATGAGTTCGTTGAGCGAATTGGCACGCGCGGCCAGGGCCTCGGCGCGTTCCCGTTCAGCCGTGAGTTGCTGCGTGACGTCTTGCTGCAGGTCTGTTTTCTGCTCGACCAACAATGCAATGCGGGTGTTTTCCGCGCGCAGCCCTTGTGCCTGATCGCGGAAACTCTCCCGCGCCGCATTTTCGCTGTCCTTCAACTCGCGCAGTTCTGTTAGGTCCGCCAAAAGGGCGTTGGCCTCGTCACGCATCTCAGGCACCACGGCGCCCATCAGAATCGCGCTGCGTACGGTCTCCAGCGCATCAGAGGGTCCCACCAGCAGAGCGGGGGGCGGGTTGCGGCCCATGCGTTGGAGGGCGGCCAAGACCTGGCCTAGCAATTCCCGCCTTTGCGCAAATGAAGCGCGCAACACATCTTCCCGCGCACCGAGGGCCTGCAAGCGTTCTTCCGTGGCCACGATGGATGTCTCCAACGCTTGCACACGGGCGGCCGCATCGATCAACGCTGTATTCAAGCTCTCGCGATCTGCTTTGATGATCTCGACCTCGTTCTCCAGCATGGAGATCGTTTCGCGCGTCAGGGCGACTGCGTCTTCAATCTGAGCCAATTGCTCTGCCCGCTCCGCGCGCCTTGTGGTGAGCTCCGGGCTCGGTGTGGCCGTGGATGCGTTCCGGTCGTCACCCTGCGGCTGCGGAACCTGCTCCTGAGCCAAGGCGTTACACCCGAGTATGGATGACGTGAGCGCTGCGTATATGCCGAGCTTTCGAAGCAATTTTGGTCCTGATTCTGGTCCTGATGGTGGGCCGGGCACAATGTGCGCAAACCCATGGCACAGCTTAGTGCGGCAGCGCTAACGCCCCGTTAACCATATATGCTGGGCTTCAAACACCAAAATGACCATCAATCTCGGTGATAGGGATGACCATTGAGAATGGTTGTGGCCCTGTAAAGCTGTTCAACCGCCATGACCCTGGCCAACTGATGGGGCCATGTCATGCGCCCAAACCTGAGTGTGTGATTGGCGCGGTCCAGAAGGCCTTGCCCATGCCCGTCAGGCCCGCCTATTGCGACGAATAGATTGGGTGTTCCACCATCAAGATTGGTCTGTAGGGTGGTCGCGAGCACGCGAGAAGAAACGTCTTTGCCATGTTCATCCAGCGCAATCAGGCAGTCGGCCGGATTGACCTTGGCAAGTAGGCGCTGCGCTTCATCCGTCTTGCGCTCTCGGGCGCTCGTTTGGCGAGCTTCATTCATTTCCACAAGATCGACATGGCTGATACCCAGCCCGCGACCAGCCTTACTCAGCCGGTCCATATAGGTTCTGGCCAGCTCGGCTTCCGGTCCGTTTTTCATGCGGCCAACCGCCAATAGCGTCAGCCGCATCGTTTCAGTTGGCCGTCTCTTCAGTCGCGCCGGCCACATTGTCTGGGCGCATGTCTGGTGCCGACCACATTTTCTCCAGCGCGTAGAATTCACGCACTTCCGGGCGGAAAATGTGGATGATCAAATCGCCTGCGTCGATCAGAACCCAATCGCAGGTTGGCAATCCCTCGACGCGGGCGGTGCCCATGCCGTGTGATTTGATGTCCCGCATCACTTTGTCTGCCACCGCGCCTACATGGCGGTGGGACCGACCTGATGCGATGATCATATGATCGCCAAGAGAGGATTTGCCAGCAATATCGATGGTCTGGATATCTTCGGCCTTTGCGTCCTCAAGCGTTGCGAGAACGGTGGACAGCAGATCTGCGCTATTTGCGCCCGATGCGCCGTTAGGGATGGCAGCCCCTTCACTTCTTTGGATGGGCTGCGACCCAGTTTGCATTGCAGTGCTCAGTTTAGCCTCACGGTTTGCATTGCCGATTCCTGATCGACGCAGCTAGTTTGTGCATGTTCTCATGATGTTTCAAGGACAGGTGGGTCACAGTTGGCAAGGAAATGGGCGCGATTGTCGATTTGAGAGCGAGATGGGTCATCACGACGCTCCCATAATGGTGTGGAGGGCCGCTTTGAGCCCAAAATTGTCAAGTCACATCATGCCGTCGACGGTCTTCTTAATATGCCGAAAGCACTGGCCTGGAATCTGAACGACATTTGACGGACGTCTTAAACCAAGGTCTCACCACGCGCTCAAAAGCAAGCCAACCGCCGAGGCAATTAGAAGTGCCGCGGTGCCTGCGCCTGCAATAAACCGACCTGCTTTCATCGCGGATGAGGCTTCCATCGTGTCGAACAGAATGAACGGATGCAGGAGGCGCAACAGGACCAGAGATACTCCATATGCATGCAACCAGAATGAATTGACACCTGCCAGCTCCATCAGCAGCAGCATGACGATTGCCATGGCAGCATATTCCGACAGGTTGCCAAAACGGCGGATCGACAATGCCATGGTGGAGTTGCCGCCATCCCCCAGGGCAATACCTGTTTTGCCGCGCGTCATCGCCGTCATTGTAGAGAGCACCGCCATCAGAATGGCAATCATGGCTGCGTAGGTCAGTGTGGTTGTGATGGGCATGGTCAATCCTGTTTCTGTTTGGTCTGCTTTTGTCTGGCTGTGTTCAAGCAATGGCGGGCTAGTTCACTCCAGTGCGGCAAATCTCCGGCCCCCAGCACAATCCAATCTTTCATGGGAGGCTTTGTTTTGAATGGCGCCAAATGCTGCCAATCGCGCAGTTGGAGGTGTGCCAAATCCGCTTCGCGTCCCACTCTGCAGCCAAGGCCCACACGCCCACCCTTCTGCGAAAAGAAGGCGAAAACCTTGCCGGCATAAGTGAGAGCATCGGCGGACATCATCCGTCCCTGCGCAACATTATGGTGCTCGTGGATCATCTGATCACGCAGCATGACCCAATGCTCTTGCAGTTGTTGATTGGACATAACGAACCTCTTGCGTTCGTGAGCGATAGATGATTTATATATGTTAGTCAACATACATTAAATTCAAGGCCTCGAAATCCATGCGCCTCAAAGCCGAAGACAAAGCAAAAATTACCCTCCGCATCCGAGCAGCGGCGGCAAAGACCTTTCGGCAGCAGGGCTATGATGCGGTGAATCTGGATTTGCTGATGAAGGAAGCCGGCCTTACGCGCGGGGCGTTCTACGCGCACTACAAATCAAAGGCCGCGTTGTTCGCAGATGTTATGCATTACGAACATCCATTGTTGCGCATGCTCGAAAATCGCAATGCGGGGGATGCTGTCGGCTTGTATGAGGACATGCTGACCATCTTCTCCGGTTATCTGGATGCGGATAATCTCGATGAAGTGTTCCAAGGCTGTTCGCTTGCAGCCCTGACGGGGGACACGACTCGTTCCGGTGATGAGGTAAAGGCCGGATATGGTGCTGCGTTCACTGCCCTCTGCGAGGAGATGGGGCGAGGTCAGTCCTATAGGTCCAGTGAATATAGCAGCGCTCTTATTCTGGCTGCCGGGGCGGTTCGTGCAGCAAAGGCAATGAGCGACCACAGCCAACAGGCCCAGACTCTCAAGGCAGCACGTGATGCCTTCATAACCCTGCTGCCCAAGCCCTAGGAGAAACCGTCGATGGCTGACTTTCCCATACAAACCTGCCGCTTTCTGACGGACCTGAAAGCGAACAACACCAAGGACTGGTTTGCTGCAAACAAAGACCGTTATGAGAAGGAATGGCTACAGCCCGCAAAGGACTATGTGGCAGCTTTGGCTGCGCCCATGGCTGCTCTGTCTCCGATCCATCGCGCCGAACCGAAGGTCAATGGCTCCGTAAAGCGGCTGCACCGTGACCTTCGCTTTTCGAAGGATAAAACGCCATTTGATCCAAAGCTTCACATGGTGTTCTGGACAGGCCGACATCCCAACAAGTCACCCGCAATTCACATTGTTCTTCACCCCGATGGTGTCGGCCTCGGCGCGGGCCAGTTTGCATTTGATGCTGCCGAGTTATCCCGGTTCCGCGCAACGCTAAACCAGTCACAACGGGCCCGCGCAGAACTGAAAGATGCGATCCAAGCTCTGGATGGCTTTGGATGCGGCCTTACGGAAGCGACATTGAAAAAGCCTCCCGCTGGAACAGACCTCCCCGAAGCTGACCTGCCGCTGATTTTGAGAAAGGGTCTTGTTGTCAAAACGATGCATCAGAAGCATCCGATCGATGCCATCTGCGACCAGTCTTACATGGCAAGCTTTTTCAAAGCTGCAGCCGGCCTCAATCAATGGCTGGCATCTGTTTGAGAACAGCTCGAAAAACAGCCCTAAAGTCAAATTAGGTCGCCCGGAAAAACCACCTTGCGCAAGAACGGACTTGGGTGAGTCTGATATAAAGGCAACGTGCCCGAGTAGTGGGCTCTCAAAGTCGTTTGGCCGCCCGCAGTGCTGTGGACGATAGAGACGATCTGGGCCCGTGCAGAAATGTCCACGCCGGTGGCTGCATGTTGATCAGATTTTTAGCGTCACTTTCGTCCTGTCGGTAGCGGCGTAGATATTGGGCTGCGGGGGCAGACAGGAATGACAGTGTGGAGCCCGGGCGGTCGACGATGGCCATGGGCACCGAGTGCGCGATGGCGCGCCAGTTTTGCCAGCGGTGAAATTGCGCCAGATTGTCCGCCCCCATCAGCCACACAAAATTCACGGTCGGATTGTGCGTTTGGACTGTCGCAATCATGTCGGCGGTGAGGCGGCTGGGGTAGGTGGCTTCAAAGGCTGTGACTTTGATGCGCCGATCGACAACCAAATTGCGGGAGGCTGCGACCCGGTTGGCCAGAGGTGCCAAGCCGCTCACATCTTTCAATGGGTTGCCGGGGCTGACGATCCACCATACCTGATCGAGCTGCAGGCGTGTGAGGGCCGTTTCTGCCACCAGCAGATGGCCGCCATGGGGTGGGTCGAAAGAGCCGCCAAACAGGCCGACGCGCATACCCGGCTCCACATGTGGCATGTGCAAATCACGTCGCGACAGGGTGCGCGCCGCACCGTTGGTGGGGTCAGACATGCGTTGTCTCAGCTGCATCAAAAGGGTTCGGGGTTGAAGCCAGCTCAGCTGGGGCGGATTTGGCCCTTGCCGCGCACGCGGTAGTTGAAGCTGGTGAGCTGCTCAACACCCACAGGTCCGCGCGCATGCATTTTGCCCGTTGCGATGCCGATCTCGGCCCCCATGCCAAACTCGCCACCATCGGCGAACTGGGTGGAGGCGTTGTGCAGCAGAATCGCGCTGTCGAGCTCATTGAAGAAGCGTGACGCCTTATTGTCGCTTTGGGTCAAAATGCTCTCTGTGTGGCTGGAGCCGTGAGTTCGGATGTGCTCCATGGCGTCATCAATATCGCTCACCACCCGGGCCGCGATGTCCATGGACAGATATTCGTGCCCCCAATCGCCCTCGGTGGCCGGCACGACGCGCTCGTCCATCTCCTGCACCTTAGGGCAACCATGGACGGTCACACCCGCGTCCAATAAATCCTTGACCAATATTACGCCAAGATCGTGGGCGATGGGTTCATCGATCAGCAGACATTCGGCTGAGCCGCAAATGCCCGTGCGGCGGGTCTTGGAGTTCACCACCACTTGGCGCGCCATATCATGCTCGGCTGTCCGTTCCACATACACATGGCAGATGCCCTCCAGGTGCGCGAACACGGGCACGCGGGCGTCGCTCTGCACGCGACCCACAAGGCCCTTGCCCCCCCGGGGCACAATCACATCCACATTGCCGCCGAGGCCCGCCAGCATCTCACCCACCGCCGCGCGGTCTGTTGTGGGTACCATCTGTATGGCGTCTTCGGGCAAGCCTGCGGATTTGAGCCCTCTCATGAGGGCCTCATGGATTGCGGAGGATGTGTGAAAGCTGTCCGAGCCCCCGCGCAATATCACCGCATTGCCGGCCTTCAGGCACAGGGCACCGGCATCGGCTGTAACGTTTGGGCGGCTTTCATAGATCACGCCGATCACGCCCAGCGGCGTGCGCACGCGGGAGATATCGAGGCCGTTGGGGCGCTTCCAATTGGCAATCACTTCACCCACGGGGTCGGGCAATTCCGCAATGGCGCGAATGCCCGCAACCATATCGTCAATGCGCGTGTTTGTGAGGTTCAGTCGGTCGAGAAATGAGGCTGCCATCCCGCTTTCCCGACCGTTCTCCATATCCACGGCATTTGCATTGAGAATGTCATTGGACGCCTGTTGCACATGGTCAGCCATGGCGATGAGCGCCGCATATTTGCGCTCGGAACTGGCGCTGGCGAGCGGTCGCGCGGCGGACCGTGCACGCTGTCCCACATCGGCCATAACGGCAGCGACATCGATTTGATCCAGCATCTCACCCATCTCCATCGGTAACGCGACCATTTGTGCCCGGTTCATCTCCACCCGAAAGCACCATATCATTGCGGTGTATCATTTCTGCGCGGCCTGCAAAACCAAGTAACGCTTCGACCTCATTGGAATGGTGGCCCGCCAATTTGCGGGCATCAGGTGCGTCATAGGCAGCGATGCCACATCCCAGCGCAGTGCCGTCCACACCTTCGATATTCACCGTATCACCCCGTGCAAAGTCACCTGCCACCGACTTCACGCCGGCTGGCAGAAGGCTTTTGCCAGCGGTCAGCGCCCTGGCGGCTCCTGCATCCACCACAAGTTTGCCGGCGCCGGCCAACTGCCCGGCAATCCATTTTTTCCGTGCACTCCGGGGCGTGCCGTGGGGCAGGAACCATGTGCAAAGGGCCCCGTTGGCAATAGCCGAAAGCGGGGCGTTTTTTTTGCCGTCGGCGATCGCCATCGCGCAGCCGCTTTCGGTGGCGATTGAGGCGGCGTCCACCTTGGTTTTCATGCCACCGCGTGACAGTTCCGAGCCTGCCGCACCCGCCATTGCGGCAATGGCCGGTGTGACGCGCCTGACAAGGGGTATGTGTTCAGCATCGGGGTTGCTGCTGGGCGGCGCGGTGTACAGGCCGTCAATATCGGACAGCAGCACCAGACAATCAGCCCCGGTCATTGTGGCAACGCGAGCGGCCAGTCGATCATTGTCGCCATAGCGAATTTCACTGGTGGCCACGGTGTCATTCTCATTGATAACGGGCACGGCACCATGGGTGAGCAAGGTTTCTACCGTGGCGCGGGCGTTCAAATATCGCCGGCGTTCTTCCGTGTCGGCCAAGGTCAACAGCACCTGACCCGCCTTTATGTCATGGGTGCCCAGCGCTTCTGACCATGCGCGCGCCAGGGCGATCTGGCCCATGGCAGCGGCGGCCTGGCTCTCCTCCAGCTTCAGTGCACCTGACGGCAGGCCAAGCAGGCCGCGACCCATGGCGATGGCACCAGACGAGACAATCAGCACATCCGTACCATCGGCTTTCAGAGCAGCCAGATCGCGGCAAAGCGCTTCCAGCCAAGCCGTGCGCAAGCCGGTCTCGCGATCCACCAAAAGGGCGGACCCAATCTTCACCACCAGGCGTTTTGCAGACCGAAGGGCCGCTCGTATCGATGGACTTTGATCGGCCATCAGTAGAGCGCGTCTTCCTCGTCGTCGAGAATGTTCTCGCGCGGGTCTATCTCGGGCAAAGGCTTGGCAAACCGCTTCTCGTCTTCGGTGGGCTCGCGCTCAGCTTCCCGTGCCTCTTCAATGTGCTCCATCAACGCCCGGAGAGTTTTATCCACATTGGTTTGTGTGGCTGAGGACAGATGTATGGGGTTGCTATCCGCCACTTTCTTCAAGGCTCTGGATTTGTCCTTCAGCGTGTTGTCATCCACTGTGTCGCACTGCGATAGCGCGAGAACCTCGATCTTTTCGCCGAGGTCGTGGCCGTAAGCATCCAATTCGCCGCGAATGGTTTTGTAGGCTTTCGCCACATCTTCTTCCTGTGCAGATACAAGGTGCAACAACACGCGTGTCCGCTCGATATGGCCAAGAAACCGGTCGCCAATGCCAATGCCCTGGTGGGCGCCCTCGATGAGGCCGGGAATATCGGCGATCACGAATTCGCGGCCGTCGACTTTTGTGACGCCCAAATTGGGGTGAAGGGTGGTGAAGGGATAGTCGGCGATTTTTGGTTTGTCGGCGGTTACAGTTGCAAGGAACGTGCTTTTGCCGGCATTGGGCAGACCCACCAAGCCGGCGTCTGCAATCAATTTCAGGCGCAGCCACACCCACTGTTCTTTGCCCTCAAGGCCGGGATTGGCACGGCGAGGTGCCTGGTTGGTCGAGGTTTTGAAATGTGCGTTGCCAAAGCCACCATTGCCACCCTCAGCGATGGTCCATGTCTGGCCCACCTCTTTGAGATCCATGAGAAGGGTCTCATTGTCCTCAGCATAGACTTGTGTGCCAACGGGTACTTTGAGCACGATGTCTTCTCCGGACGCGCCGGTGCGGTTGCGACCCATGCCATGGCCACCCACTGGGGCTTTGAAG
>JBCBZX010000284.1:0-4019 GCA_039815105.1 Pseudomonadota bacterium | reverse complement strand
GCACAGGCAAGATGCAGCGCTTCAAAATCCGAAATCCAGGACATGGAGACATCATACTCAGCCCATTCACCCTTTACGGTGATGGCAATTTCGTCTTCGCCAGAACGCTCAAACGCCCAATCATTGCCCGTGGCAACCATCTCGATCAGGTCGACTGGATTATCGTGTCGATCTTCGACTGCCAGTGCGTTCGAATAGCCAAAGGCCATGAAATATCCTCCGCGCGGACTGTATCCGCGTGTTTCTTCTGAACCTGTGCGCACGACGGGGGAGCGCGTCAGGTCAATGAATGGAGACGCTTCGGCACTAACAGACAGCTCTGCCGCATCAAAATGGGCGATCAGCGCCGATCCGAATCAATCAACCATTTCAATTTACAAGGGCAGGAACGGCTGGCCAGCCAAGTTTGCAGAACTTCCCCGTGGAACGTTGCATGTGGCTTGAATCGAGCTGTTGCAAACTCAAGCCAAGCGATTCAATCGACTCAGCTTTTGGGGTTGTTCACAGCCGCCAAGAAAGCTGTGAAACTTTTGTGACGGGGCCGACGACCAGATATGACGAGCTGTTAGCCATCTTGGTCGTTTGAAAGCTTGGCTTCCAGTGCTTCGATGCGCTTGCGCAGATCCGCATTGTCGTCGAGGGCTTGGGCGGCCATGGCTTTCACGGCGTCGAAATCATCGCGGCTCACCAGATCCATAGTGTGCACAATGCGCTCGGCCTGGCTGCGAAACGCTGTTTCTGCCTCACGGCGCACACCCTGGGCCATTCCGGCTGCGTCCGTCATGAGTTTTGCAAATTCATCTACCAGCCGGTTCGGGCCTCGGCCCGAAGCGCCGCCACCAAAGCCACTTCCTCCGAAGCCGCCGCTATCGTTTTGGCCACCATCTTGGCTTGAAAAATCGTCTGAGCGGTTGTCGGTCATGGAAAGTACTCCTTCTACGTGAAAATAGGCATGGTGCGGATGGATGCAATGAAGTTGATGCAATAAACCTAATGGCAATCGTGCGTCGCGGAACGCGAATCGGCCAGACGAGGCAACATGCCATTTCCAGATATTGATCCTGTCATTTTCCAAATCGGACCGGTGGCATTGCGCTGGTATGGGCTTGCTTATGTCGTTGGCATTCTGCTGGCCTGGTGGTGGGCCAGACGCATCGTGCGGGCAGACCATCTGTGGGCCGGTGGCAAATCGCCCATCCTCGGCGTGCAGCTAGATGATTTTCTTCTGTGGGCCATGCTTGGCATCGTCGGTGGCGGCCGCTTGGGCTATGTGCTGTTTTACGATCCGGTCGGCTATCTCGCAGATCCGCTCTCCATCATTCGCATATGGGATGGTGGGATGAGCTTCCACGGTGGCATGCTCGGTGTGCTGATTGCGATGATTTTGTTTGCCCGTAGCAAACACGTGCCGGCCACTGCCTTGGTTGATGTGGTGAGCTCGGTGGCTCCTATTGGGCTTTTCTTTGGCCGCATTGCCAACTTCATCAATGCTGAATTGTGGGGCCGGACGACGGATGCGCCTTGGGGTGTTGTCTTTCCCAATGGGGGCCCGCTGCCGCGCCACCCCAGCCAGCTCTATGAGGCCGTCCTGGAAGGTCTGCTCTTGTTTGTGATTTTGCAATTGGTGATTTGGCTCGCCAATGGCCTCAAGCGCCCGCTGCTGATCGGGGGGCTATTTTTTGCCGGATATGGTGCCGCACGCATATTTGTGGAGTTTTTCCGCCTGCCGGACGCTGATATTGGCTATTTGTTCGGCGGGTGGTTGACCATGGGCATGGTGCTGAGCGTACCCATGCTCGTCATCGGTTTGGCTGTTGCCGTATTGGCGCTGCGCAGCAAGTCAGTCAAAGGAAAATCCCTGTGACACAATTGGCAAATGACAATTTCGGTGCTGACCGCGAGATTTCAGCAGAGCCCACGGCTTTGGACGGCCGAATTCGCGAGCTCATTGCCATGGATGGGCCCATGTCCGTAGCGAGCTTCATGGCCCACTGCCTCTACGACCCAGATCACGGCTATTACACCACAGGTGTGCCATTCGGAGCCGAAGGCGATTTCATCACGGCGCCCGAAGTCAGCCAGATGTTCGGGGAACTGATTGGCATTTGGTGCGCGGCGACCTGGCAGGCCATGGGGTCGCCCAAGGACTTTGCGCTTGTTGAGATGGGCCCGGGGCGGGGCACATTGATGAGCGACGCACTGCGGGCTGCTTCCACCGTTCCCGGCTTCAATCAGGCTGCGGACATTCATATGGTCGAAGTGAGCCCACGCTTGGCAGGCCTTCAGCGCGAGAAATTGTCCGCTTATCTGGATGCGGGTTTTCGCATCAGCTGGGCCGAGAGTTTCGACGAGGTTCCGAGTAAGCCACTTATCTTCCTTGCCAATGAGCTGTTGGACGCTTTGGTGTTTCAGCAATTTCAGAAAACCAAAGATGGTTGGCGTGAACGGGTGGTGGGCCTGGATGATGCGCAGAACCTGACAATGATATTGGGCCCTGGTACGCTTGATGTAGCCACGCTTCCGGGCGGCCACGAGCATTTGCCCGAGGGGTCAATTTTTGAGCGCAGCACGGCCCGCGAGGCCCTGGGCCATAAATTGGCCGAAGCAGTGGTTGTGCGTGGCGGTGCAGCCCTGTTGGTGGACTATGGCCACGCAGCTCCTGGTACGGGAGACAGTTTTCAGGCTCTTGAGCGCCATTGCTTTGTGGACCCCTTAACGCGTTGTGGCGCGGCGGACTTAACCAGCCATGTGGATTTTTCGGCGGTCTACGCGGCCGCACAATCGGTTGAAGGTGCTTTTGCGACACCGCCGATGGAACAGGGCGAATGGCTGGTGCGAATGGGGCTGGTGGAGCGCGCGCGACAACTTGGCCAGGATAAATCCGCCGAACAGCAAGCCCGGATACGCCTGGACCTTGAGCGACTGGCGGGCGACGGTGATGGCACGCGCGCCGGTGCGGGGGCAGGGGGCATGGGCACTTTGTTCAAGGTGATGATGATTGCCAAAAAGGGGATCATGCCGCCTCCGTTTCAGGACCCGGATGCTCGGTCTGACAAGGACGCGTCAGATGGCTGAGCTTAAACCGTTACAATCCAAACAACTGGCAGCCGCGTGTGAAGGCACGGCAATTCGCCATGGCTTTTTCAGCGCTGTGGGCGGTGTGTCCGGCGGCATCTATGAAAGCCTGAATGTCGGTATTGGCAGTGAAGACGATCCAGCCCACGTCATGGAGAACCGGGCGCGTGTGGCCCATTGTCTCCAGGTGGCCCCCGATAGGCTGCACACGCCCCATCAGGTTCATTCTGCCAATGTTGTTGTGGTGCGGGATGTCGAGGGCTTCAAAAATGGTGAAAAGCCAAAGGCCGACGGTGTTGTGACGGCTCTATCGGGCATTGCCATTGGTGTTGTGACGGCGGATTGCGGGCCGGTTTTGTTCGCTGATGCAAAGGCCAATGATGGGGCAGGCATTGTCGGTGCGTGCCATGCTGGCTGGGGTGGTTCCGTGAAGGGTGTTCTCGAAGCAACAGTGGATGCGATGGTCGCCATCGGTGCTCGAAGAGAGCGTATCACAGCTGTGCTTGGACCATCGATCAGCGCTGCCAATTATGAAGTTGGCCCCGAATTTTTCGACAGGTTCATGGAAATGGACTCCAAGAACAGCCGCTTTTTTGGCCCTTCTGCCCCCGATAAGCCTCGGCATCGCATGTTCGATTTACCTGCCTATTCAATCGGTCGACTGCGGGCTGCAGGCGTGCGCGCGGAGAATTTGGACGTATGCACATATCCGCAGGCCAATGGCTATTTCAGCTACCGCCGCACCACCCACCGGGGTGAAATAGACTATGGGCGGCAAATGTCTGCGATCACACTTGGCCGCTAAATGGGCAGCCAGGCGGGCCGCCAGACAGACAGCTAAATACCCGTTGCCACCCAATCCTCGGGCATGAAAGGCAGGTCGGTGTCG
This sequence comes from Pseudomonadota bacterium, assembly GCA_039815105.1. Lineage (GTDB taxonomy): Bacteria > Pseudomonadota > Alphaproteobacteria > Rhizobiales > Rhizobiaceae > JBCBXA01. The sequence continues at coordinate 55 of JBCBZX010000284.1, read as the reverse complement.
CCAGGCTTTGCGCCGGCTTGTGTGAGCATGGTATGAACCTGCCCCCGGTGGTGCG
>JBCBZX010000187.1:0-6003 GCA_039815105.1 Pseudomonadota bacterium | reverse complement strand
GACGTTCGCTTCGACCGTGTCGAGGCCTTCGTCTTGCAAGTGGTAGGCTTTGATCTTTTCGACCAAGCCAATGCCGCGGCCTTCTTGGGGCAGATAAACCAGCACGCCGGCGCCCTCGCGGCTAATCATGTCCAGGGCCATGTGTAGTTGGTCGCCACAGTCACAGCGAAGCGACTCGAGCAAGTCGCCCGTGAAGCACGAAGAATGCAAGCGGACCAAGGGCTCGGCAACCGTCGACGGATCGCCAATCACGTAGACCACCGGTTCTTGCAATTCGTACTTCACCCCGTAGGCGATAATCTGCCCTAAGCCGTACTTTGTAGGCAACTTGGCCTCGGCTTTGCGGTAGACCAGTTTCTCACCCACCCGGCGGTGGGCAATCAGTTGCTCGATCGAAATGATCGGCAAATCGAATTGCTTTGAAAGCGCCGTCAGTTCATCCCGGGTTGCTCGATCACCATCAGCAAATGCGGTCACAATCATTTCATAGGCCATCTTTGCGCCCTTGATGAAATCCGCAGGCTCGAAATGTTCATCCTTGGACATGAGCATGGACAGGCCCGTTGCGAGGGCGGAATCCGGCTTTGCAAACTTGGCTATCTGGCGCTTGCGCCGCTCTTCCATCTGGTCGGCAATCCGTTCGGCCGCTCCACCCCGATTGGGGAGGGTCACCACATTGTCCTCGGCATCATCCAACTCACGATCAGCATCTGAATCGGGCGACTTCTCCTGTGCCTGGCGCGGAACCTGATAGCGGCTTGCGTGATTTTCTTCTTCTCCGGTGCGGGTGCCCAATACGCTGCGCAAGCGCAAAGCGACGAAAATAAAAACCGCAACGAAGATGAGAGTGACTGGATCGAACATGGTAGGTCGGGGCTTTCGGACTGGCTGCAAACGAATTGGCGGAGGCGGCTACATCAACTATGCACAAAGCAGTGGCGGCAACTAGAGTGGCATATAGGCGTATTGCCTGAACTCTTCAAACCGGCGCTCCGCTCCCGCGTCACTTGGGCTCTCCCCACCCTCCGCTGGCATCACATTGCTATGCCGCCATCGGCCCGCATTGAATATGTCAGCCTGCAGGCTTGGGGGGCTGGGCCTTGTTATAGCTCGTCGGCGTCCACACCTTGGCATTAGCATATCATCGAACCAGAAGAGGCAACTCCGTGCCGCTCGCGCTCATACCCTTTCTTTTGCTGATCGTTCCCATTCTTGAGATCAGTGTCTTCATTCTCGTCGGGCAACAAATTGGTCTGTGGGCCACTCTGGGCGGAATTTTGCTGACGGCCATCATCGGTTCCATATTGTTGCGATGGCAGGGACTGGCCACCCTCAGCAGATTGCGAGCTGAATTTTCTGCGGGGCAGGTTCCCGCGAGGGCCATGGGTGATGCAGCCTTGTTGATCGTTGCAGGCATCCTGTTACTCACACCCGGCTTTGTGACCGACGCCATCGGGTTTTCGCTGTTTATCCCACCCATCCGCGGAGCGATCTTCAGCTTCTTCGCATCGCGGGTTCAGATTGTGTCTCCGTTTGGGAACACGGGCGGCCAGGGCCGGCCAAATCCGGCGCGCGATGGTGTGGTGGATTTAGATGCGACCGAGTTCAGCCATACAGATCGTGACCAAAAGGGGGAGGACCCCGCCGTTCAGCAGCGTTCAGATCGCTCCTCCGGTAAAGCTTCCGATACTCCCTGGCGCAAGGATTAGGGCTCATCGCCACGGCGGCACAATTTCAAGGTCCAATTCAAAGCTGGCCTCCGGGCCAGCCGCGCCTTGTCGCAAGGCGGCGTGCGGTGTAAGGCCGTGGCCATTGAATCCAACGCACCGCACGCCGGTGCAGCGCGAGCCGTCAGGCTAATCACAAGACCCACACGAAAGAGACCGATATGGCCGAGACCCCGAACAAAGATCAGGCGGCAGGTGCCGCTGGACCAAATGGCAGTGCTGAGGCCGCCCCAAGCCTTCGCGTGCTTGCGCAATATGTGAAGGATCTCAGCTTTGAGAATCCAAGATCGCCAGCATCCTTGCAGCCGCAGGAAGGCTCACCCGGGATCAACATCAACATAAATGTTGGCGCAAACCCCATGTCCGATACCGATTATGAGGTGACACTTAAGCTGAACGCTCAAGCTGGCGAAGGCGACAATGTGCTGTTCAATGTCGAATTGGTCTATGCTGGCGTTTTCCGGATTCAGAACATTCCCGAAGAAGCCAAACATCCGGCAATCCTCATCGAGTGTCCGCGCCTGTTGTTCCCCTTTGCCCGCGCCATCATTGCCGATGCGACCCGCAATGGCGGTTTCCCACCACTCATGATGGACCCAGTGGATTTTGCAGCTCTGTATCGCCAGGGCCAGGCAGAGCGTGCCGCAGCCGCCCAAGTTCAAGCGAACGCATAAAATCTGGTACTTACTTGAAGAACCGGCGGCTGAGTATCAGGCGCCGGTTTTTTTGTGGCCGATTTGATCGAGCCAAAGAGCCGGACTTTTGAAGGTCTCGACGAACTCTAAATGACGCGCCTCATCTTCGCCGGTCAGCCGGGACGACAAGGGGGCTGGGCGCGTTTTGGCCGGTGGGTGGCTTGGCCATCCGTCTGTACCGGCGTTCGACCCAAACTCGTCAGCGGCATTTTTTGCCCCCAGCGTCAGGCTGGCCTGCTTGCCACCGATAAGTTCAATATAGACTTCTGCCAGCAATTCAGAGTCCAGCAGAGCGCCGTGTTTTTCCCTATGGGAATTGTCAATATTGTAGCGCTGGCACAGGGCATCGAGCGAGTTGCGGGCTCCGGGATACTTCAATCGGGCAACCGCCAGCGTGTCGAGCACTCGAGACCGAGCAAAGGGCTTGAGCCCTACACGCTTCATCTCGGCGTCAAAGAAACCAATGTCGAAGCTGGCATTGTGGGCGATCAGCCTGCCTTCGCCGAAGAATGCCATGAAGTCATCAATAATGGCTTCAAATGGCGGCTCGTCTTTCAGCTGTTCGTTGGAAATATCGTGCACGGCATAAGCATCGGGGTGTACCTGCCTGTCGCCGGGGTTGAGATATTGGTGGAATGTCCTGCCGGTGGGGACGTGATTAAACATTTCGATGGCACCAATTTCGATGATGCGATCGCCACCAAGCGCGTCGAGCCCCGTGGTTTCGGTATCAAAAATAATCTCACGCATAAGGCTGTGAACTCCCTCGCCAAGGGCTTAGCGCAGCAAACGTTTCACGTGAATCGCATCGACCGGTCTGTCCACTGACCTCTCACATGTCATTTAAGAGCCATTTGTCAGCTGCTCGATCAGCTCTTGCACCTTGTCTTTGGCGTGGGCCAGGCCATGGGACGTATCAATGATATGATCGGCGCGGGCTCTCTTGTCTGCGTCCGTCATCTGCCGGGCGAGGATTGCGGTGAGCTTGTCTTCCGTCATGTCAGGCCGCGCGAGCACGCGCTGGCGCTGCACATCCTCCGGTGCAGTGACAACCAGAACACTATCGACGGAACCTTCGCGATTTGTTTCAAACAGCAAAGGTATGTCCAGCACTATGAGCGGCTCGCCATGGCGTCGGCCAGTTTCGCGGAATTGCTCTTCGACGGACCGCACGTGGGGGTGGACAATCGCTTCAAGCCTTTTGAGGTTGTCGCTCCCGCCCAAACCCTTGAGCCGCGCCGAGAGCTCCCTGCGGTCCACCACACCATTTGTGGTTGTTCCGGGAAACGCCGCTTCAATCGTCGGCGTGAGCACGCCCGAATAGGCCTCATGGACCACCGCATCGGCATCGTGCACCGGAACGCCCGCTTGCCGAAAGAAATCGGCCGTTGTGGATTTGCCCATCCCTATTGAGCCGGTCAGCCCGAGAATGTGCATGGCTCAACCGACCTCCATGGCTTCGAGCACCATTTTGCGCACGTCAGCCGTTACAGTTGGCCGCACGCCGAACCAGGCCTCAAAGCCGGGAACCGCCTGGTGCAGCAACATGCCCAAGCCATCAATGGTTGTGGCACCAGCCTGGCGAGCCGCCACCAAAAAGGGTGTCATGAGTGGGGTGTAGACAATATCTGTCGCAACCGTACCAACCCGCAATTGTGAGGCAGCATCTGTGAGGATTGTCGAACTTTGATGGCCGGACATGCCCAAGCTTGTGGTGTTTACCGCAAAGCTGGCGGTGGAGGACAAGCGGTTCAACTCGTCGAAGCTATGGGCTTGGGCATCAACCAGTTGAAGGTCGGCAATGAGAGCCTGCGCCCGGCCAACGGTCCGGTTTACGACATGTATCACCTCTCCGGGATGCCGCCTGTGATCCAGTGCCACGATCACGGCCCGACTGGCACCCCCCGCTCCAATGACCAGGGTTTCGGACAGATCCGCATCCCAATTGGGAGCGTGCTCATCGAGATTGGCAGCGAAGCCATATCCATCTGTATTGTCGCCAATCAAGACTTCACCCCGACGGTACAGCGTGTTCACAGCACCCAGGCGCGCAGCCATGGCTGTAAGCTCGGCTTTGTCCGATTGAAGCTTGAGCCAGTGGTGTACGCTTTCCTTGTGGGGTGCCGTGACATTGCCCCCGGGTCGGTGCGGGTCTGCCAGCAATTTTTCGAGAAAGCATTGCAACTTGTCTGGCACAATATGGTGCGCTTCATAGTGACCCTGTAAGCCTGCCTGCGTCAGCCAGTGATTGTGGATCAATGGAGACTTGGATTGCGCGATGGGATCACCAATGACGAAGGCCCGGGGTATGCAGTGCTCAGCCATCAATCGCTCCGTGCGCCCTCAGCGCGGTCAATAGAGGCAGCAGTGGCAGGCCTAGAATCGTGAAGTAATCGCCATCTATGCGCTCGAACAATTGAATGCCTTGTCCTTCCAATTGATAGGATCCAACGCTCGACAAAGCCGCATCACCGACGGCTGACAAATGACGGCCGATAAAGGCGGGGTCCAGATCGCGCATGGCAAGATCGGCAGCACCGGTATGTTGCCACAGAAGTTCGCCATCTTTGACCAAGCAAACGGCCGCGTGGAGGCGATGTGTCCGGCCAGACAATTGTAGCAATTGTCGCCGGGCCGCATCCATATTGGCGGGCTTGTGAAGTTGTTGACCATCCAAGGTCAAAGTTTGGTCGCCGCCTATGACCAGCGCCCCAGGCTGTTCGGCACTGATATTCTGAGCTTTGGCGAGGGCCAACAGTTCGGCGAGGTCACCACCATCCAGACCCGCATCTCCCAGAGAGGCCTCCACGGCCCGCTCATCAATGTCGGCGGCGATAGCCTCAAATTGGAGGCCTGCGTTCTTGAGGAGCGATGCTCGGAACGGGCTGGCTGATGCCAAGACCAAAGGAGGGGCGCCTGATGGTGTATGGGAGATGTCTGTCATGCAGTCGCTCTAGCTCCAACCGCGTCCGATGGCTAGCTCAACAGATTCTCTGGGAGTCGAGTCCAAACATGACATTATCGACTCTTTCCTGACCAACCTGTGGGTGGCGGGGGAGCAATTTATTGCCGGACGGGAGTTGAACGTGATGTGGGAAAATCATCCCAGTGTACCCGCAGGTTTTTCTATTGCGGTGATTGGGGACAAAAATTGAAAACTTGATGTGTTCGAGAAAAGACAGAATTTTATCCAGAGCCAATGCGGTAATGGGTTTACGCAAAAGCTCGGAATGATATCGCCAAATGAGGTTTTCCCCATTGTTAGGCACTGTGGGGAAAATTTCTGTCGTTGCGGTGGAAAATTCACAACCCTGTCCACGCTTGTGGAAAGCCATTCATCCCCATAAACCACAGACCAACATAATCATCATCTGCCTACGGCGTTTTCTTTATTGAGAAGGGATGTGGAGAAAATGACCACTGGATCCAAACTGATCGATGTTCTTGAGGGCAAAGCTCATGAGGTACCTGCTGCTGGCAGATGTTAATCACTATCGTTATAACGAATTACAGGCAGCAGACCGCACTTTGCATCAGGTAGTTAAATACTATCTAGAAAAAGCTCGTAAAAAAGATTTGCT
>JBCBZX010000362.1:0-2936 GCA_039815105.1 Pseudomonadota bacterium | reverse complement strand
CTTGGTTGCGCGGCCGGTGGCGGCATCAAAAGACACGACGCCATAGGCCTGCGGGTCCGCAACATGGTATGCAAAGACAGATGCGCCGGTTTCCTGCTCTGCCGCTTCGCGGCATAGGCCCTGGAGGCCTGCACCATAGAAAATATTGTCGCCCAAGGCCAACGCACATCGGGATGAGCCGATGAACTCCTTGCCGATGATAAAGGCTTCTGCCAGCCCATTTGGGGCGGTTTGAACGGCGTAGCTCAACTCGATGCCAAATGCGCTCCCATCCCCCAGCGCTTCCTGGAACATCGGTACGTCCCTGGGTGTGGAGATAATGAGGATTTTGCGAATGCCCGCCCGCATCAAAACGCTCAGCGGGTAATAAATCATTGGCTTATCATAGACCGGCAGCATCTGCTTGGAAACGCCCATGGTCATTGGATACAGCCGGGTTCCGCTGCCACCTGCCAGAACGATACCTTTGGTTTCGTTAGCCTCGCCCATCGCAGACATCTCGCTTGGTTCTTAACATTCACACAGGTTCTGGCGGCGCACGTTGGAATTAGCCACCTATAGCAGCCAGTGAATGTCATTTTAGGTTCCACAGCGTCAACCTGCTGGGCAAAATATACCTGCCCGGTCGGCCAATTCTTTCTGCCAGTTTCAACCGTTGCGATTGTTGGGTACAGGGCATATGCCTCATCCGCCCCTTATGACTTGGCGAGCTATTTGGAGAAAAGACGTGATCTTGAGTTGTGGCGAAGCATTGATCGATATGTTGCCCCGCACGGGGGAAGATGGCACGGCCATCTGGAAGCCCGTGCCGGGTGGTTCGCCCATGACAACTGCGGTTGCAATGCGCCGTCTTGGCTCGGCGTCGGCCCTGTATTGTGGCATGTCGCGGGACATGTTTGGCGATCAATTGCGTGACTGGCTGGACGCCAATTGTGTGGACTACAGTTACAGCCCCTTGCTCGATGAGCCCAGCACGCTGGCTTTTGTAAAGCTGGTGGATGGTTCCGCCCAATATGCGTTTTACGTTGAGCATACGGCCATGCAGGCTGCCGGAACCGAAACTCTACCGGATGTCGGCAACGACGTTAAATGTTGTCACTTCGCGGGCATGGCAATGATTCCAGAGCCATGCGGTGCCGCGTTTGAAGCTTTGATGACAAGGGAGCGTGGCCGCCGCACGCTGTCTTACGATCCCAATATTCGCGAAGCTCTGGTGAGCGATGAGATCGCCTACCGTGCCCGCGTCCACCGTATGCTCAGCATGGCGGACATTATAAAATTGTCAGATGAAGATCTCGAGTGGACCGAACCCGGTGCTGATATGGATGATTGGGCCAGTGCGCGTCTGACCAGTGGCGCTAAACTTGTGCTCGTGACACGTGGCGCCGACGGCATTGTCGGTTACTCGCAGAATGCGCGGGTTGAACAGCCCGGTATCAAAGCGGATATTGTGGACACTGTAGGTGCTGGCGACACGGTGAATGCAGCTATGCTGGTGTGGCTCGACCGCCATGACCGGCTGGGCTCAGCCAAGTTCGATGCGCTGAACGAGACCGACCTGGCATCTTTGTTGCGGTTTGCTGCAAACGCTGCGGCGGTCACCGTGAGCCGAGCGGGCGCGAACCCACCGAAATATGACGAACTGCCTGCAGAAGCTCTATAGTCATCAGTGATCGGACGGGCGCTCAAGACGTTTGGGTGTTGCCAGCAATCTGTCCAGCAGAATGGCGACGATCACGATGACAAAACCCGCCTCAAAACCCAGCGATGTGTTCACCTGATTGAGGGCTCGCACGATGGGAACGCCCAGCCCGTCAGCTCCGACAAGGGCTGCAATGACCACCATTGACAGCGACAACATGATCGTTTGGTTCAGGCCCGCCATGATTTGAGGGCGAGCACTTGGCAATTCTATATCGAAGAGGAGTTTGCGGTCCGTCGCGCCAAACGCGCGCCCGGCTTCCATTTGTTCGCGTGGGGTCGACACTATGCCCAAATAGGTCAGACGTATGGGAGCCGGGACCACAAACACGCAGGTGGCAATCAGACCCGGCACCATGCCGATGCCGAAAAATACGATGGCTGGAATCAAATACACAAATGTTGGCAAGGTTTGCATGAGGTCGAGGATCGGTCGCATCACCCGGTAGAGCCGCGGGCGGTGGGCGGCCGCAATCCCGATTGGTACGCCCACCGCCATGCAGATGATGCAGGCGGAAACCACCAAGGTGAGCGTCTCCAGCGTTTCGTCCCAATAGCCTTGGTTGATTATAAAAAGCAGGCCCACTGCGAAAGCCAGACAGAGTTTCCAGGACCGGTGTATACCATAGGCCAGGGCGACGATGGCTGCGACAAGTACCAGCGCCGGAATAGCCTCCAGCGCGGCTAGAATGGTCTCGATCATCCCCTCCAACACAAATGCCAATCCGTCAAAAAAGCCGCCCGCATTCTCTGTGAGCCAGTCCACAATTCCGGCAGCCCATTTGCCTATGGGAATTTTCTTGTCGGTGAGCCAATCCATGGGGCAGTCCTAGCAGCTGGAGATCAGCTCTTGGCGGCGGAGCGAAGAAGCGCAAGGCCGGATAAAGCGAACAATCCGGAAGAAATGATCTGAATTTCTCTCTTAAGCCGGGCGTAGACAGACATCACCCCCGGTCGTGAGAATGCAAGCGCAACGCAGAGGTTGATAGCGATTGCTGCCAGTCCGCAGGCGGTTGTCGCGACCACCAGTTGAGCGGTACCTGCGTCGGGCGTCAAGCCCATGGACAGGGCTGCCATCCAGGCGACCAGGGCTTTTGGGTTGAGGCAGTTGAAAATGAGCCCGCCTTTGAATGTAAAGCGTTGTTTGCCTGCCGTTTCCGGCGCCTCTTTCGAGACGCGCCATGCGCCCCAAGCCAGCCAGAGCAGGTAAGCGCCGCCCGCCACACGCAACGCAG
>JBCBZX010000461.1:0-1569 GCA_039815105.1 Pseudomonadota bacterium | reverse complement strand
TGGCGAAGAGCGCGGTTCAAAATCATGGCTTCAACGCCGCTTGGCCTTCACCAAGACCGTTCAAATAGGGCTCGCCACACTTCTCACGCGCCAATTTCCGCAGCTGGATAACCGCGCCCATGAGTGTTTGAGGGTCCTGGAACGGTCGCAAAAACTGGCCCTGTAGGGTGGCTTCAAGGATGACAGACAGCGGATCTGCGTCCAGGGAAAAGCCAAATCCCGGTTCTTTGATCTGGTTGGGGCCATCGGGATATTCGTAGAACGTCAAATATGTAAACGGGCCCACGCGATAGCAGAAGAAGAAGAAGCCTTCATCGGCCTTAAATGGCCAAGTGCCAGAAAACTCAGATGTAGATATATAAACTGTCCGGTCGTTCCATTGGTCCGCCGAGGCCGGTGCCGCCACCGCACTCTCGAGCTCTCCTGCGAGGGCGCAGGCAATTATGAACCCAGCGCATGTGGAGAGCTTTGCCCCCATGGTTCAGTGCGCGACTGCGGCAGCTGCCGCTTCGTCGATCAGACGGCCGGTGACGAAACGGTCAAGACTGAACGGCGCATTGATGGGGTGGGGCTCGTCCCGGGCGATGGTGTGGGCAAAGACGTTGCCCGAGCCTGGCGTGGCCTTGAAGCCACCCGTTCCCCAGCCGCAGTTCACGTAAAGGCCTGGTACCGGAGTTTTCGAAAGAATGGGCGAACGGTCTGGCGTCGTGTCCACAATGCCGCCCCAGCTGCGCAGCATCTTCATGCGGGTGAACATCGGGAACATTTCACAGATGGCGTCCAGCGTGTGGCTGAGAATGTGCATTCCGCCGGTTTGGCTGTAGCTGGTATATTGGTCCGTGCCCGCGCCTATCACCAATTCTCCTTTGTCGGACTGACTGATATAGGCATGCACCGTGTTGGACATGACCACGCAGGGGAAACACGGCTTCACAGGTTCCGACACAAGCGCCTGGAGCGGGAAGCTTTCCAGTGGCATGCGGACATGCGCCATCTCCATGAGGGGTGATGTGTGACCCGCCGCCACGATGCCGATCTTCTTTGCACCGATGGGGCCCTTAGACGTCTCCACGCCCGTCACATGACCGTTGGAGCCACGGCGAATGCCTGTGACTTCGCAATTTTGGATGATGTGTACGCCCATATCGGATGCTGCTCGAGCGTACCCCCAAGCCACCGCATCGTGGCGCGCCGTGCCGCCTTTGCGCTGGAGTGCCGCCCCCATGACCGGGTAGCGTGCGGATTGGCTGATATTGAGGGGAGGGCAGTATTCTTTGGCCTGCTGCGGTGTCAGCCACTCGTTCTGCACGCCGTTGAGCTGATTGGCATGAACATGGCGTTTGGACACCTGCACATCGTGCACATTGTGCGCAAGCATCATCACGCCGCGCGGCGAGTACATGACATTGTAATTGAGATCCTGGCTTAACCCATCCCAGAGGTTGAGAGCGTGATTATACAGACCAGCGCTTTCATCGTAGAGATAGTTTGAGCGAATGATGGTGGTGTTGCGCCCCGTATTGCCGCCCCCCAGCCAGCCCTTTTCCAGCACTGCCACATTGGTGATGC
>JBCBZX010000350.1:0-3094 GCA_039815105.1 Pseudomonadota bacterium | reverse complement strand
CTTGCGATGTCTGAAATCGCCCTCACTTTCCCTGATGATTCCGTTCGTAATTTTCCTGCCGGCATAACCGGCTCTGAAATCGTTGCGGGTATTTCCAAATCCTTGGCCAAGAAAACGGTCGCCCTCGTGCGCGATGGCGAATTGGCCGACCTGTCCGATGCCTTGGATGCTGATTGCGCTGTCGAGTTTATCGACCGTACAGACCCCCGCGCGCTGGAACTCATCCGCCACGATGCCGCTCACGTTATGGCGGAGGCGGTGCAGGAGCTTTTTCCTGGCACGCAGGTGACCATTGGCCCGGTGATCGAAAATGGCTTCTACTATGATTTTGCGCGGGAGGAGGGGCCATTTACCCCGGAAGATCTGCCTAAAATCGAAAAGAAAATGCGTGAAATCATTAAGCGCAATGCCAAGTTTGCCAAGGAGGTATGGTCGCGGGACGAGGCCAAGCGGGTCTTTGAGGAGAAGGGCGAAACCTACAAAATTGAGCTCATCGACGCCATTCCCGGCGATGAAGATCTGAAAATCTACCGCCAGGGCAACTGGTTTGACCTCTGTCGTGGCCCGCACATGGTTTCCACCGGCCAGATCGGCAATTCGTTTAAGCTGATGAGTGTCGCTGGGGCCTATTGGCGCGGTGATTCCGACCGAGAAATGCTGACGCGCATCTACGCGACAGCTTGGGCGTCCGATGATGACCTTAAAGCCTATTTGCACATGCTCGAAGAGGCGGAAAAACGGGATCACCGCAAGCTGGGCCGCGAGATGGACCTGTTTCATTTCCAAGACGACGCACCGGGCACCGCGTTCTGGCACCCTGACGGCTGGTCGATCTATCAGTCGCTCATCAGCTATATGCGCCGCATGCAGACGGCAATTGGTTATGAGGAGGTCAACGCCCCCGAATTGCTGGATCAAAGCCTGTGGGAGACCTCCGGCCACTGGGAGAAATATCACGAGAACATGTTCACTTCGGAGACCGAAGATGGACGGCACTTTGCGCTCAAGCCGATGAATTGCCCAGGCCATGTTCAGATATTTAAGCATGGCTTGAAATCTTACCGTGAATTGCCTGTAAAATATGCTGAATTTGGTAAAGTACATCGCTATGAACCATCCGGCGCTCTGCATGGTCTGATGCGTGTACGTGGCTTCACCCAAGACGATGCGCATGTGTTTTGCACCGAAGATCAGATCAAGGAGGAGAGCATCGCGATCCACGAGCTGATCATGCAGGTCTATCAGGATTTCGGCTTTGACCATGTGCTGGTGAAGCTTTCCACCCGGCCTGAAGTGCGCGTGGGCGCTGATGAACTTTGGGACCGCGCCGAAAGCGTGATGAAGGAAGTACTGGACGACATCGAGGCCTCGTCGGATGGCAAGGTAACTACGGGCATTGCCGAGGGCGAAGGCGCGTTTTACGGGCCGAAATTCGAGTACACATTGCGCGATGCCATCGGTCGCGAATGGCAGATGGGCACCAATCAGGTGGACTTTAACCTGCCTGCACGGTTCGGCGCGTTTTACATCGATTCATCGTCCAACAAGGTCACGCCTGTGATGCTACACCGTGCGATCTTGGGGTCGCTTGAGCGTTTTATAGGTGTCATAATTGAGAACTATGCAGGCAAAATGCCGTTGTGGATTGCGCCGCGCCAGATCGTTGTTGCGTCCATCACGACCGATGCGAACGCGTATGCCCAACGGGTTTGTGACGAACTCAAGGCTGCTGGATTGCGTGCAGAAGTTGATGGCAGGAACGAGAAGATTAACTACAAGGTGCGCGAGATATCCTTGGCCAAGGTTCCTGTCATACTCGTGGTTGGTAATCGAGAAGCCGAAGAAGGCAGCGTGAACATGCGCCGCCTTGGCTCTCGGGATCAGACGCCTATGGCACTGGCAGACGCGAAAGCATCGCTGGTGGCCGAGGCAGTTGCGCCGGACTTGCGCAGGGCAGCGTCTTTGGCCGAGGCAGCGTCTTAGGGAAGGGAAGCGTCCTAGAAAGGGTGGCGTCCCGGGGAACTGCGAGCCGTTGGCGGCGCTGGCGGGTTTGGAAGGGGGAGTTGAATGCAAGGTTCGTCTGAGCAATCCACCGCGTCGGCGCGCGACAATGGTGCGCGCCGTCTCCTCTCACCGTTTATCGGCAGTCGGGCGGTCGCATTTCCAGAGCTCACCTATGCCAACCCCGATCATCCCAAGTTCAAGCGTTGGCTGATACGGCGCATTGAACAGGCGTCCGGTCGCGATGATTTTGCCGAGTCCTACGGCGTATGGCGCAATGAGCATTGGCCGGTGTCCAACACGCCCATGGCGGACATGTTGCATCTCGCTGGCATCAAACTGTCGGCCGATGGTGCCCAGTGGCCGCCAAAGCACCTCGGTGATGAGCCGTTGGTCCTGATCGCCAATCATCCCTTTGGAATTGGGGATGGTATTGCGATCATGGCTTTGGCTGAGAAACTTGGGCGGCCCATGAAGATATTGATCAACACCGAGTTGATGAAGGTGCCCGAGATACGCGCTTATTCACTGCCCGTTTCCTTTGAGGAGACCAAAGAAGCACTTAAGGCGAACATGAAAACCAAGCGCGATGCCGAGGCTTTTCTGGCATCTGGCGGGCTGCTGGTTGTTTTTCCCGGTGGAGGGGTGGCAACAGCTGAGAGCGGTTTTGGGCGTGCGTCTGAGCTGCCATGGAAGACATTCACCGCAAAATTGGTACAGAGTTCAAAGGCGACTGTTCTCCCAGTGTTCTTCCATGGCCAGAACGGTCGCATGTTTCACATGGCCAGCCGCGTCTCGATGACTTTGCGCACATCCCTGTTGATCCGGGAGTTCCGAAAGCTCTCGGGCCGCACGATTCGGGTCAGTATTGGCGAGCCCATATCCAGCGAGCGGCTTTCAGAGTTTTCGGACCGCAAAGCCCTGTTGGCCTATTTGCAAGATCGGGTTTTCTCCATAGTCAAACCTGATGTACCAGCAAGGCGTCCAAGGCACACCAATAGTTGGGCTGAACGGTCCAAAGCACGCATCAAGCGGCGGACACGGCGTCTTCTAAAGCGCCATCCCTAGTTTTCTTCGAGCAGCAATTCCAACG
>JBCBZX010000310.1:0-3710 GCA_039815105.1 Pseudomonadota bacterium | reverse complement strand
GTGAAATTTGCTCTGCTGCCGCAGGGGATGGACCCAGATGACTTAATTCGTGCCCAAGGCTCTGAAGCCATGTCGGCTGTCTTGGCTCAGGCTCGACCCCTTGCAGACATTTTGTGGATGCGGGAAACGGCGGGCGGCACGTTCGACACGCCCGAAAAACGCGCGGAGCTGGAAGGCCGCATGCGCCAGCTCACCAGCGCTATTTCTGACGAGACAGTTCGGCGCCACTATCAGCAGGATCTCAAGAACCGCCTCGAGGCGTTTTTTGGCGCATCACGCGGTGCTGGCCAAAGAAAGGGTGGAGATACCGTAAGGCGCGGCGCGGCCTCACGCCGGTTTGCCGTATCGGACAGTCTTGCGACATCTGGCCTGGTACGAAGCGCCGGCATTGGTGGACATACAACCGCCATGCCGCCCCTGCGCGACGCCGCCCTCATCGTTGGCATCGTGAATCATCCGGCGCTCCTGAACGATTTTTTTGAGGAGATTGCCGAATTGAGGTTTGCTCATCCACAGGTGGCTCGACTGCATGCTGTCATCTTGGACGCCATGGCAACCAGGGACACGCTGGATCGCCAGCACGTTGCAATCGCGGTGGAGCAGGCCGGCCAAAAGGCGTTTTGTGACGAGCTTTGCCTGATGTGCGCCAAATCGCTCGAGTGGCACGTGTCCGACAGTGCGGCGTATGAAGATGCCCGCGAGGGATGGCAGCAAGCATTGCACTTGCATCATCGTGCTATGACATTACATACGGAGCTCAGGGCAGCCGAACGGGCGTTCGCCGAACAGGGCACGCAAGAAACCTATGAAAGGCTGCTACTCATAAGGGACGAAATGCTTTCGGCCCGTGGCACAGAGGTGCAGATTGCGGGGTTTGGCCTATCTTCTGGGAGGCCACTCAAGCCGCTGTGATATTGCGCGCTTTGAAAAAGACAAAATCACTGAATTTTCGGCAGCGAATGCTGTCATTTGGAGAATAGATCGAGCCACATTTGCGCCCTCAAGGCGCTTTTTACGTCCGCTTAGCGACCGCAGCGTCGCATTTGGATGAAAAATGGCCTTCTGACGATGGAAGCCAGCCGTCTGCAGCGAGGCCAGTGTGGTTAATGGGCGATTAAGCCCTATTTGTTAGTCAATTGCGGGAGTGTGCGCGCACCATTCGATTCCAGCGCCCGCCCGACGGAGATATAGCCCATGGCGACCGCCGCCGAACAAGCCAAACCAAAGTCTCAAGCCACGCCAGATGGCCCACTCCTCGATCTGACGGCAGACTCCGTCAAGAAGATGATCAGAGCCGCCAAAAAGCGCGGTTACGTTACCACCGAAGAGTTGAACTCAGTTCTGCCATCGGAAGAGGTCACCTCCGAGCAGATTGAAGACACCATGGCGATGCTCAATGAGATGGGCATAAATGTTGTAGAGGAAGACGAGGTTGAAGAGCAGGAAGGCTCAACGGATCTGGTCGAGGCCTCCAAAACCACAGCCGTTGCCACCACCGCCAAAAAGCGTGAGCCGACAGACCGTACTGACGACCCTGTGCGCATGTATTTGCGCGAAATGGGCACTGTTGAGCTCCTCAGCCGTGAGGGTGAAATCGCCATCGCCAAGCGTATCGAAGCTGGCCGCGAGACCATGATTGCCGGCCTGTGCGAAAGCCCGCTGACCTTCCAGGCCATTATCTATTGGCGCGATGATCTGCTTGAAGGCAATATTCTGTTGCGGGACATTATCGACCTTGAGGCAACCTATGCCGGCCCGGATGCCAAACAGGTGGACAATTCCGCCAACCCGCCGGGCCCGGATGGCCGGGGCCTGCCGCCCAAGGACCAGCGCCCAACCGCACGCCTGGAAGCGGAAAAGAAAGCCGCTGAGGGTGAAGAGGGCCAAAACGCTGAAGGCAATGAAGACGAGGATGATGACGAAGAAGATATGGAGGGCAATCTGTCCCTCGCTGCCATGGAGGCTGAGCTTAAGCCCCAGGTGATCGAGATCTTCGACGATATTGCCGACAATTACAAAAAGCTTCGCAAGCTGCAGGATACGCAGGTTGAGAGCCGCATGGAGAATAAAGAGCTCTCCAGTGCTCAGCAAAAGCGCTACAGCGAGATCACGGGTAAAACCGTGGAGGCGGTGAAGAGCCTCGCGCTCAACAATAACCGCATTGAAAGCCTGGTTGAGCAGCTCTACGACATCAACAAAATGCTCGTGGGCAATGAGGGCCGTCTGCTGCGCCTGGCCGAGAGCTATGGTGTGAAGCGCACCGAGTTCATCAAGGAGTATCAGGGCCGTGAGCTGGACCCCAACTGGTCTGCCTATGTTGGCACGCTGGACGGCAAGGGCTGGGAACGCTTCGCCGACGAAGGCCACAATGATATTGAGCGCCTGCGCGGTGAAATCTCAACGCTTGCCACTGAAACGGGCCTTGATATTCCCGAGTTCCGCCGCATCGTGCACACGGTGCAAAAGGGCGAGCGCGAGGCCAGCCAGGCCAAGAAGGAGATGGTGGAAGCCAACCTGCGCCTCGTCATCTCCATCGCCAAGAAATACACCAACCGTGGCCTGCAATTCCTCGACCTGATCCAAGAAGGCAATATCGGCCTGATGAAGGCCGTCGATAAGTTCGAATATCGCCGCGGCTACAAATTCTCGACCTATGCGACCTGGTGGATCCGCCAGGCCATCACCCGCTCCATCGCGGACCAAGCGCGGACCATCCGTATTCCGGTGCATATGATTGAGACGATCAACAAGATCGTGCGCACCAGCCGACAGATGCTCCACGAAATCGGCCGCGAACCGACGCCGGAAGAGCTGGCCGAAAAGCTGGCCATGCCGCTGGAAAAAGTGCGCAAGGTGCTGAAAATCGCCAAGGAGCCGATCAGCCTCGAAACGCCGATTGGCGACGAAGAAGATTCGCACCTGGGCGATTTCATCGAGGACAAGAACGCCATTCTGCCGGATAGCGCGGCCATTCAGGGCAATCTGCGCGAAACGACCACCCGCGTGCTTGCCTCACTCACCCCGCGTGAAGAGCGCGTGCTGCGCATGCGCTTCGGCATCGGCATGAACACCGACCACACGTTGGAAGAGGTGGGCCAGCAGTTCTCCGTCACGCGTGAACGCATCCGCCAGATTGAAGCCAAAGCGCTGCGGAAGCTCAAGCACCCGAGCCGAAGCCGCAAGTTGCGGAGTTTCCTCGATCAATAGAGATCAGAAGCCCGGCGAAAGCCGGGTTTTTGTTGGTTGCGCTAGGCCGGCTTGTCGCTGCTCTGATCCGGTGGCGATGGTGGAACATAGCTCTTGGGGTCTGTTTTGTACTTTTCCCATTGTGCGTAGACCGTCGGCAGGTCCATTTCCCATTTCGGCCAATGCCGCTCTGGGCGCGAAAGTCCCGTTGAGAGCTTGGTGCTGCTATCACCGAAAGCTGCATTGACTTGCTCTTGAGTGAGCGAGACCATTGAGAAGTCAGTGCCTGCCACGAGAGCCGAAAGGAATTCGGCTCTCGTGAACCGTGTTGTTGTGGAGAAAATTGCACTCCTGAAGTCCGCTCCCTGCGCCTGTGCGTTCGTGAAGTACGCCCCCTGCAGCTGTGCGTTCCCGAAGTTCGCCCTCTGCACCTGTGCGTTCCCGAAGTACGCCCCCTGCAGCTGTGCGTTCCCGAAGTTCGCTCCCTGCGCCTGTGCGTTCCCGAAGTTCGCCCTCTGCACCTG
>JBCBZX010000227.1:0-5007 GCA_039815105.1 Pseudomonadota bacterium | reverse complement strand
CGTGGCCCGACAGCGAAACCTTGGACAGCTGGGCGCTTGGCCACGCAATGAACCGGGGTGCCGATGTCTGTCTGCCCCATCAGCGCATTGGCGAAGACGCGCTTCGCACCAGTTCGTCAGGTCTTGGCAGGGCGACCCCATCCTGTTGCAGCCGCCAGACGGCCCACTCATATTCTCTTTGGGTCATGCCCGAAGCCGCATGAATGGCAATGGCGCGTCAATCCATATTTCCTGCGCGAATGGAGCCGGGGGAGCGGTTCTCAACGACCTTGCCGCCATGGATGATTGCCCAGGCCCAAGGTTGGCGCACGGAAAGCGCTAGCCTTGGAAGAGCAGAGCGTTCTGCGCGTTCAGGCCTGGGCATAGGATGGTAGGGGGCGACCGTGGCGGGCCGCTGTGACGCACAAAATGCCCAACAGAACGCCGTTGAAAATGTGCCAGAACATATGAACACCCACGGGGACTGCCTCACACACCGCCATATCGACGGAGCGGATGGTGAGGGACAAGACGAACACCGCACCCGCACCTATGATCCCGCGGGCGGCCGGGTGGCCGTCGGCCATCAGATATCCACCGATGCCAAACAGAATTACGAATGCCGGGGCATATGATAGCGAGCCATTGGTTGCATCGTAAAGCCATTGTGGCGCCTGGCTGACCAGAAAGCCCAAGCCAACAATGAGTAGCAGCGTGCCCATAATGGAAGATGGCCACCCGAGCGCCAAATATCTACGCAGGGCAAAAAGCGTGTAGGCCAAGATGAAAATCTGGATCGGAATGACATCTGCCAGCGACGACCAAGCGTTGGCATGGGTGTGAAAAAGAAAGGACCCAATGCCGATCACCCCGACCCAAAGACATAGGCCTTGCACAAAAGGATCGGCCCCCAATTTGCGCGCATAGCGAAACGCCAACAGGCCCGAGACGATGAAAGCAAGATTTGAGATGGCGTTGATGGGCTCGGCCCAATAGCTGGCATCGGTGCGCTCGCAATAGATGTCGATGGCTTCAAACCATCCGCTTGTCTTGTCCATGCATGGCTCCCTCAACCCCTACATTGCGAGCTCATAACCCATTTTGCACGCTGGCGTGAAACTGTGTCACCCAATGTTGAGTGGTGTTTGTGAGCCGCAGACCGTATGGCTGTAGGCCAAAGGGGGCTCAAGCCTCAAACCAACATTCGCCCTTCTTCGAAAAATGACTGCGGCGCTACGGAATTGAATTTATGTCTCGTCTTTCCAAACTTGTTTGCACCACAGCGCTCACCTTATCGGCACTGGTGGGCCCTGGCGCTGCCGATCCCATCACTGGAGTGGTGGAAATGTTCACGAGCCAAGGCTGCTCGTCCTGCCCCCCCGCAGACAAAGTGCTGGGTGAATTGAGCAACCGGGACGACGTCCTGGCACTGGCATGGCACGTGGACTATTGGGATTATATCGGCTGGAAGGACACGTTCGCGTCACCGGACAATACGGCGCGGCAATACGCCTATCACCAACACCGCCAGAAACCGGCCATTTACACGCCCCAAGCGGTGATCAATGGCCGCGGCCATGTGGTTGGCAGCCGGGCCAACCATGTCGATGGTGCGTTGGCCAATGGTATTGAGCAGGAAGCGCTGACCGTTTCCGTCGATTTGGTTGCAGATGCAGACCGAGTCTGGGTCAAACTACCGAAGGCTGAGATCAGTGACGGTGACTATTCGGTTGTGCTGGTGATGTTTGATCGCCAGGTCGATGTTGAGATCGGACGCGGTGAGAACCGCGGAAGAACGATTACATACCACAACATTGTTCGCGAAGCCCGCCAGGTTGCCATGTATGACGGGTCCGAACTCACCATGATGGTTCCGGCCGAACTGGTGTCAGACCTTGGCGAGAACCGGTCCATGGCCGTGCTGGTGCAGCGCATGACCGGCAAGAATGAGCTGGGACCTGTGGTCGGTGCCGCTAAACTCTAGCTTGCGCTGCTAGGCGCGCTCCGGGCTGCCCTTTACGCCGCGTTATCATAGCTTATCAAATGCAGCGCTGACCGCTTCAACCGTGAGGATTTGAGGCAGTATTGTCGGCTCGCCTGGCTGGTCTGCCTGGCCTGTATGGGCGGGATAGAGCAGGTAGAGTGGCACTCCGGCGCGGCCATGCCGTTCCAGCACCGCAGTTATGCGCGGGTCCTGCACAGTCCAGTCGGCCACCAGCAATCGGCCATTGTGTTCCACCAGCAATTGCCGGAAGCTTTCTGTGTTGATGACAGCCGCTTCGTTGACTTTGCAGGTGATGCACCACGCCGCGGTGAAATCCACGAACACGGGTGTGCCCGAAGCGCGGAGTTCTTCCACGCGGGCGGGAGACCATTGGGCCTCGCCACCATGCTCAAAGATTGGCACTGCCGGGATTTGTGTGGTTGCTGCCCAGCTGACGCCAATGCCCAGCATAAGAGCTGTCATCGTGCCCAGGGCACGGGATGAGGCCTGTTTGCCGCGCCCGACCAATGTGAGCGCCAGAGCCATGGCGATCAGGCCGGAAACCAGAATGATGGTGCCGCCAGCGCCGGTTTGCAGCCATAGAATCCAGCCCAGCCACACAACTGTTGCCAATAGGGGGACAGCCAGCCACTTGCGCAGAGTTTCCATCCATGCGCCGGGGCGGGGAAGAAGCGCTGCAAAGCGTCGCGATAGGCCCAGCAATGTCATGGGGGTCGCGAACCCAAGACCCAGCATCAGGATGACCGCCATGGCAATGGCTGCGGGTTGTGCCAGCGCATAACCAAGGGCAGCGCCCATAAAGGGAGCGGTGCACGGCGTTGCGGCCAAGGTGGCGAGGGCACCTGTGAAAAAGGACCCCGTAGGACCGTCGTGGCGGGTCAGGCGATCGCCGGTTCCCGCAAAAGAGGTGCGAATCTCGAAGAGGCCAAACATGTTCAGTGCCAATGCGAAGAACAATGCTGCCATGGCCGCAACGAAGGCGGGGGACTGAAATTGAAATCCCCACCCCAGAGCTGCACCGCTGGCACGGAGACCCAGAAAGAGCGCGCCCAGAAGTGCGAACGAAACCATTACGCCGCCAAAGAAAGCCAAAGCCTTTGTGCGTTCGGCGGTGCCGTGGCGGCCGCCGGACTTGGCAATCGCCATGGCCTTTATGGACAGGATCGGGAAAACGCAGGGCATGAGATTGAGAATCAGACCACCCAGCAACGCGAACCCCATGGCGACAGCCAAGCCAGACCAGTCTACGCCGCTGCGCCGGATCGCGTCACCCGGCAAGGCAATCGGTGCGCCGCCATTTGTATAAGTGCTGTTGCCAGCCGCGATGATGAAACCTTGCGACACCGTCGCGCTCGCGCGCTCCCCCGCTTTTTCTGTGACCAGTAACAGGCCAGACAAATCGCTTGGCACGGATGGGCCGTTTTTCGCCGTAAGTGTTAGGCTGGCGGCGCCTTGGGTGATTTGAATTGGCTGATCAACATTATGATCAAGCACGCCCGGTGCGGAGGGCAAAAACCGCATCTGCGTGATACGCTGGGGACGAATACCTGCGCCCGAAATGGTCAGCTCATTTCCAGTGAGTGACACACTGAACGGGATGGGACCTGGCAAAAGCGCTCTGGCTTTTTGAATAGCCGCTGCATCGGCAGACGGTCCGCTGGACGCCGCAACGGGCATTTGAAGTGAGGCGCTTCCGCTGCCGGGAATGCAAATGTCGGCGCAAACAAGGTAGTTGATGCGGGCCGTCAGCTCGACGCTCTGCGCGTCTGTCTCGGTTGGCACTTTCACCTGCAAAAGAAGCAGGGCCTCGTCCTCATATGCATGGCTGATAAGGCCTTGATAGGGGATGATCTTGGGTGTGGGCCAATGGATGGGCGAGATCGCAATCTGTTCACTCGCCACCCATTCCAATTGGGTGGGACCGCCTGCGTCGCCCGCGTTCTCCCAATAGGTGTGCCAGCCCGATGCGATGGTCTGGCGCAGGGCGATCCAATGGGTTTGCCCCGGCACCAAGGTCTGGCTCTCCGATATCAGTTCGTGGCTGACCAGGTTTTCAGCGCGCAGCGGGACTTGCGGACCCGTCTCCTGCGCCAGTGCGTTGCCGACCAACAGCGTGACCAGTGCCGCTACCGCAAAAATGAATTGTTTCAGTTCCATGGTGCTGATTTGGAAGCGTGGTGCGGGTTTTGCAAACCAAACAAACTCCCGTTCGCTCACAAATCGGTCAGGCGGCTTTGGCCGTGTCGCCCACCGGCAGCGCCTTCTCCGCCAGGGCGACCCAATAGGAAACGCCGTGGGGGATGGCCTCATCATTGAAGTCGTAGGCTGGATGGTGCAGCCCGGCGCTGTCTCCATTGCCCATGAATATGAAGGAGCCGGGGCGTTCTTCCAACATGTAGGAAAAGTCTTCGCCCCCCATCATGGGAGACTGGTTGGCATCCACGCGGTCCGGGCCCGCCACGCTGCTGGCCACGTCAACGGCAAAATCGGTTTGGGCGTCATGATTGTAGGTCACCGGGTAGCCGGAGCGGAAATCTATATCCACCGTGGCTCCATGGGCTTGGGCAATGGCCGTGGCGATATCCCGCATGCGCTGCTCACCCAAAGTGCGCAAGTCCTTGTCCAGGGTGCGGATGGTGCCAACCAGAACTGCTGAAGCGGGAATAACATTGTACGCGTCTCCAGCGTGGAACTGGGTGACTGACAGCACCAGGCTTTTCATAGGATCGACATTGCGGGCTGCTACGGTTTGAAGTGCCTGCACCATGGATGCCCCACAGGTGATGGGGTCTATCGTTGTGTGGGGCAGCGCGGCGTGGCCCCCTTGGCCATGGATGGTGATTTTGAACTCATCGGTGGCGGCCATAATGGCCCCCGAGCAGATGGCGAACTCGCCCACTGGAAGGCCCGGCAGATTGTGCATGCCGTAAACCTCCGAGATGTCAAAACGCTCGATAATACCGTCATCGACCATAGCTTTGCCACCGGCGCCGCCCTCTTCGGCGGGTTGAAAGATCACTGCG
>JBCBZX010000088.1:0-10457 GCA_039815105.1 Pseudomonadota bacterium | reverse complement strand
TTCTGGAAGCGCTCGGACGTTTCTCAGAAGATCTGTCCACGCTTCAACGGGCCATTCGGGTTGGTGATGGCGACCATCTGTTCGAATTGTTCTCGCGCACCCGTGCCATTCGCAAAGGTGTGATCGAAGCAGGGCAGGAAGTGGATGCACCGAATTTCGGTCGAGAGATCGTTGAAGATCTGGAAGACGAGGGCTAGTCCGCACTTCAGCGTCCGGGCATGTTGATCGGTGCGATTGTCCCCATGGGCAAAAGCCCGAGACTGATCTGCCCGTCACGAATGGTGATGGGCGGCGCATTTCTGATCTTGGGGTTGTCAGGATCCGGTAGGGCCAGAGCGAGGATCGTGGGCACGATTGTGTCAACGGTCTGCTTGAGCTCGGTTGCCCTAGGGTCGATGCCGGCTTGCAGAGCCTGCAAGCCTTCTTCCAGCCCCTGACCTGCCAGCCGCAACGTGCCGTTCAACAAGCCCTCGCTTGACAGGCTCAATTGGCCCGACAGCTCGATGATTGTATTGCCTGATTGCACTGTCACGCCTTCCAGCCGGATCGGGTTGCGCAAGCTCGACACCATATCGAGCCACCCTTCCGGGTTGGACAGCAACACTGTGCCCTCGTCCAAAGCCAGTGTGCCTTGAAAACTGAGCGGCGGCAGAGAAATGCCGCTTGGCACGATCGAGTCTGCCTGGACAAACAGGCGCAGGTCCGTTGGGGCACCATCGCCCTGTATCGCATAGGGTTCCGCCACGGAGAAAAGCCTGCCCAGCTTGATCAAAGCCCGCGCTGGCGCATCTGGCAGGGACGTTGAAGCCGATATCTCGTTTATTTCCAATATGATGCGCTGGAGGGCGTTGTTGCTGTCTATGCGGATACTGGATCGAGCGCTATCCCAATCGATTGTGGTAGGGATGGTTTGAGGGGATGTGATCCGTACGGGGGATTGCAGTTCAACAATTTGATGGCGCGGCGCATAGACCTGTGCGGCCGTGCGCAACGTACCTGCCTCCACCGACACCTTATTGCGACGTGATGCGAACTGAATCCCATCGCACTTCAGGCCCATCCGAAATGGAAAGCCAACGATATCCTGCCCGGCACATGTGACAGTTTGATCTGGCCTGTTGAGCCCTTCCAATTCCCGCTCAATGAGTTTGTTTACCTGTGACGCAACAAAAAACCATGCGCCCGCCAAAGCGATGACAATAAGTGCGATGGAGCCACCGAACCAGAGCACGCGCCGCTGGCTGCGCGCCTCGTCCCAGCTATCATTGCGGTTTTCGGCCTTACGCCGCTGGTCCGTGCGGCGAACATTCTTTATCTCTGAGCGCGAGCGTGGGGCCACGGGCGGTCTCCGTTTCTCAATTCATTGCATTGCCGGTGGGGCGCATATTGGCCGCACAACCTGGCGCTGTTACGGAGAGATATGGAAGAAATGTGGGTCTTTGGCTATGGCTCCCTGATGTGGCGTCCGGGCTTCGACTATGTTGAGGCAAGGCACGCCACGCTACACGGCTTGCACCGGCGGCTGTGCATCTTCTCTCATGTCCATCGCGGCACCCCCCAGCGGCCTGGCCTCGTGCTGGGCTTGGACAAGGGCGGCAGTTGCAAAGGCATGGTGTTCCGGGTGGAGCCGGCCAGCCAAGCGCAGGTGCTTGCCTATCTGCGTGAGCGCGAGATGATGAATGGCGTTTACTATGAAGCCATGCGGCGCGTCAGATTGGACGATGGCGCTGGTGTTGAAGCCCTGTGCTACTGCGCTGTTCGCGGCCATGCGCAATATGCACCCGTCATGGATTTGGAGGCGACCGTGCAACAGGTGCATGGCGCGGTTGGTCAGTCCGGCCCGAACGAGGACTATGTGCTGTCCACGGTTGAACAGATCCGGCAGATGGGGGCACGCGACCTTGCGTTAGAGCGGGTTGCCGACGCTATCCGAAAGATCACTGCCACCAGTTGAAGGATTGGGTTCAACCTTTGCGTTTGCCCGCGCAGCAATGGCTTTGACCGCCAGTGGCGATGGTCGCGGCCCGCTCGCGGCCTCTTCAAGCAATTTGTCCGAGGCTGTTTCAATGGCGTGAATCAGCTGCACCTGAAACTCATCAGGATCCAGCCCCGGTTCGATGATTGGCAGGAACTCGAGCACCACCGTGCCAGGATAATGAACAAAGCCATCCTTGGGCCAAAAAGCGCCGGTGTTTGTAGCGACCGGTAGCACCGGTTGATCCAGTGTCTTGTAGAGGTGCTGGATGCCATATTTGTAATTGGGTTCAGCATCCAAGCGCTGGCGCGTGCCTTCTGGAAAGATGAGCACCTGGCAGCCACGTCCCAACGCTTTGCGGACGCCTTTGGTCATCGAGGCTAAAGCCTCGCCCTTGCGGCCTCTGTCTACGGGGATTTGATCCAAGCGTAGAAAATATGCCCCGAGGATCGGAATCTTCGTCAAGCTGCGCTTCATGATGTAAGCGGGGTGATTGAAACTGCTGAACAGCGACAATGTTTCGTGGCTCGACTGGTGCTTGCATGCAACGAGCAGCCCGCCACTGGTCAGGTTCTCGACCCCGCGAAGCTCGAGCCGTGCTCCCACGATCCATTCGTGCAGTTTGATATTGGAACGTGCCCAGAAATTGGCAATTTTGTAGCCGGTCTTTGGCCCTGTGAGGAAGAAGGGTATCAGGAAGAACAGCACCTGAAGCACATTGTTGAGATAGAAGGCGATGTAAAACAGGAGCGAGCGAGTAAACAGCATGGCGCGTTTTGACGTGGTGACGCCGTGCTTGCAATGCTTCAATTGCGAAGTCTGGGAAATAGCAGCCAATCAGGCGGTGCCGGTACCTACTTTTCCGCCCGCCCAGCGAACCAGCTCTTCGCCCAGATAGGGTCTCGCCCGGGCGGCAAGATACTTGCTGTATTCGGTCAAAAGAGCCCGCCAGACCTCCGGTTCCTGAATCCAGTCAAGCGTCGTCAGATCAACAATCTGAACCGCCTTTGGAACCAGGGTGGTGTCGGGCATGGCGCGAGAAAACTCCAGCAGCGAGCGGCGCATATGCAGATTGGATGTGACCACCACAACCGAGCTATATTGTTGTTGCTCGACCCAAAGTGCAGCGGCCTTGGCGTTGCCGACCGTATCGAGGGCTGTTCGGTCTATGTCGACGCAACATGTTAAAACCGTCTCATCCAAATTGTTGGTCCGGGCAATCGCGTCCAAATCCGTTTGGGGGTTTACGCCTGTGATGAGCAATCTCTGGTCGCCACTCTCCTGCATCAGGGCAACCGCCTGCTTGATCCGATCTGCGCCCCCCGTAAGCACCACAATGCCATCGGCGGTGGCAATCTCCGGGTTATCGGCCGTAGAAACCGGCATCTGTGAGACGTCATAGGTGAATTTGACAAATCCGCCCAGTGCAAACGCGGTGCAGGCAAAAAGAGCGAGGACGAGTGCGATCCAAGCGAAGGACAATAGGCCAAGTATGGCCCGAGAAAGTATACCACGCCTGCGCGCTGGCCCGGCCGATCCACTGTCCATTGTATTTGTCGTCATATTTTGCATTGCACATTTATAACCATCGAGATTGGCTGCAAAATGGCAAGCAATTTGCGTTAACTATTCACAAGCAATGGTTGACTAAGGGTCAACTGACTAGGCGGCCTGGGCACCGGTTTCATGCACTTGGTTGAGGTATGAATGTACAGCAAAACGGGCTGTGAACGCTGTGAGAATTGCAATGGCAAGCGCTGTGATGATGAGCCAGACATAGCCGCTGGCAGGCAGGGTAAACTGGCCAAAAAATGCTGCGGTCTGGTCGCCTTGGGGCGTGGCAATTGATGCAGACACCCAGACCCCGATCACGTAAAAAATGACAAGTGCGCCAATGCCGCCAAGGGCCACCCCCCGCAGGGCGAGTGAAAAGAAATGTCGTTGAAACTGAAGTGCGATGAAACGGTCTTCGGCGCCCACAAAGTGCAGCACTTCCACAATCTGCCGGTTGCCCGCAAGCGCGCCGCGTGTCGCGAACACGACGGTCAGGCAAGTGGCAGCAAGCACCAGGGCGAGGATCGCGAAGCCCGCCCAAACCGTCGTCCCTGCCATTGTGGTGAGGCGGTCCACCCATGCTTTGTGGTCGTCCAGCATCGCACCGGGCACATTGCGTTCAAGCTCGACACGCAAGGCGTTGAAGTCCGGGCGCTGGTCGGGATCCACCTCCACGGAAATCAGGCGTGGGACCGGCAGATCTCCTGGTTGTAAATTGTCACCAAGCCACGGCTCCAGCAACCGGCTTGTCGCAGTCCAGTCCAGGGTGCGGGTGTCGACAATTCCAGCTGTTTTCTCCGCAATGTCTGCCGCTCGCTCCAGCGCGTCTTCCATATTAACATTTTCAAGCGGAACGATCTGAATGGTGACTTCACGTGATATGTCGGATTGCCAGGTCTTGGCCGTGGCGTTCACCATAAGCACTGCGCCAAGCGTGAGGCAGGCGAGCAGGGTCATAATGGCAATGACGCTCCAGAGCGTACGGCCGGCCAGGCTCTCGCGGGGAACGATGGCTGATTTGCCTGCACCAACCAACCATACATAAGGGCCCAGCAGCCCCAATTTCTCCGCCAGGTCGTGCCCAGAGGAGTTGCCGGTATTGTCGGCACGCTTCAGTCTCAATTGGGCCAAATTGGGCAGTCTTATCTTACTCATAGATTTGCATTCTACCACCGGACAGCACCAGCCGCCTTGCTTCATATTGATCCATCAAGGAGAGGTCGTGGGTGGCGATGACGACTGATGTGCCCGATCGTTGTAGTTCGATGAAGAGCCGCAACAATCGGCGTGCGAGGGGGGGGTCAACATTGCCGGTTGGCTCGTCGGCCAGAAGCAAGTCCGGCTTTTCAATAAGGGCGCGGGCAATGGCGGCGCGCTGTTTCTCTCCCCCCGACATGATGGGCGGATAGGCATCTGTACGATGGCCCAGCGACACCCAGTCCAGAAGGTCCAGCACATCCTGGCGATAGCTGCGCTCATCGCGCCCGCGGACCCGCAGGGGCAGCGCCACATTTTCATAAGTTGTCAGATGGTCCAACAGGCGGAAGTCAGAGAACACGATGCCAATGCGCCGCCGCATGGCGGGCAGATCTGCCTTTGCAATCTGTGCGACATCCTGCCCAAACACTTTGGCAACTCCCCGGGTTGGGCGCATGGCCAAAAACAGGATTCGCAAAAGACTGGTTTTGCCTGCGCCAGAGGGGCCTGTGAGGAACTGAAATGTGTCTGGCCCGATGTCGAAGGTCAGGTCGCGCAGAACCTCTTCGCCCTCACCATATTGCAGCCCGACATTCTCGAAGCTGATCATGGTTCACATTTTCACGATAAAAAACTGGCTCACGACAACACCTGTCTCACGGCAAATAACTGGCGGGCTTATGGGGCTGTGCGACTCACAAACACCGCGTCGACAGCAATCCATTAACCATTGTTTGCGAAAAACCAAAGGCAGCGCCGCGCAGTGATTGTGAGGCGAAAAATTCAACCCCAACCCACGCAGCGCGCGCCATGCCCATCACCTGCCCGAAATGCCGCACCACTTACCAGGTTCCGGACTCTCAGATCGGAGATAAAGGGCGCCGTGTGAAATGCATCAAGTGCGAACATGTCTGGCACGCTCAACTGGATGTGGTGCCGGCCATGGTCGAGGCGGAGGCCAATATGGCCACACCTGCTTCACAGCCCACGGCTCAAAAAACTGCCGGGCCGACGGCGGCAGCGGTTCAAACGTCTGCAAGCTCTGGTTTCGCGAGTGCTGACCGTGAAAACAATGGCCCTGAACGTGTTGACGGTGCGCCAAGTATGGAAACACCCCTGCCTGAAGAAGATCAGGCGGCCAATCCGCTCTCCCAGATCGATGATGATAGGCCGGTGGATGAGTCAGCTGTGGCGATGGGGGACGCCGGTCTCCAGCCGGCCGTTACCGATGGTCTGGATCAAGATGCTATTCATGACGGTCTTTCCGATGAGAGCGCCGACATTATTGCCAACGTCAGTCAGGCGATGATCGAGATCGAAAACCGTGATGCTGCTGCGCCCGGCGCTGTGAAAGCACCGGTTGTGAAGACCCAGGCAAAGGTGAAGAAGCGCAGCGGCCTTGTGGAGAACATAGGTGGTATTGCCGCGGTGGCGGCTGCGGCGCTGATGCTGTTTGGGGCGGTTGCCTTCCGGGAACCAATCGTCCGAGCTGTCCCCGAAACGGCAAAACTGTATGGAATGGTCGGCATGCAGGTGAATCTGCGTGGCCTTGAGTTCACCAATGTCGGCACGTCTTCGGATTTCGAAAATGGGGTTCCGGTGCTCATGGTGTCGGGCACGATTGTCAATGTGTCCAACGAACCTGTTGCGCTACCAGTGGTGCGGTTGGCCCTTCGAACGGCCCGTGGACAGGAGGTTTACGCCTGGTCCTATGAGCCTTCAGTCAAGCGCCTGGCGGCCAGTGAACAGGTTGACTTCACAACACGCGTTGCCTCACCACCCGATGGAGCATCCGACATTCAACTGCGATTCATTGGTATTGACCGTGTCACAAGCAATGGCGGCGGCTAGAGCGCCGTGGCCCGCATTCTCCTCGTTGAAGATGACAGCTCGGTTCGTGCCTTTGTGGAGCGCGCCATGCAGCTGGATGGCCATGAAGTCGAGACTGCGAGTGATGGCGGTCTGGGCTTGGAAATGCTTGAAGAGGTGCTCGCCGCCGGGCAATCGTTTGACTTGTTGCTCAGTGACATTCAGATGCCGATCATGGACGGCATCAGTCTGGCGCTCACCGCTGCCCAAAAGGCCCCGGACATGCCCATCTTGCTGATGACGGGATATGCCGAGCAGCGTGAGCGGGCCACCAACCTTTCCCGCGTCATCGTGGATGTTGTCGCCAAGCCCTTTACCCTGCCTGTCATACGCGAGGCGGTGGCAGAAGCTTTGGCAACGGGTCGTCAACCCGATTAGTCGCGCTCAAGCAGGTCTTCGAGGTAGCGTTTTTCTGCACCGGGCAGGGAACGCTGTTCCAGCCTGCGCATGATTTCACGCTGAATGTCTCGACTGCGTTTGATTTCATTTTCCGCATCATAGCTGAAGCGGCCGTTCTGGCGTCCAAAATCCTCCTGGCCGCGTTGGCGTCCCAATGGGTCTCGGCCATTGCGCTGGCCTGTTCCGGGCTGCTGTGGCTGGCCCTGTCCCTGCTGTTGGCCCGGCTGCCCGGGGCCTGGCTGTTGCCCGGCCATGGCATCCATCATTTGCTGCATCATGCCCTGAGCGCCTTGGCGCAACGCTTCCATGGCACGGCCCTGTTCTCCCACGGCACTGCCGGCTTGCCCCTCGCCGAGCCGTTCTCCCGCCTGGCCCATGGCTTCATCCGCTTCTCCGAAACCCTGTTCAGGCTGCATGCCCATACCTTCGAGATCGCCCATCAAATCCTGAAGACTCTGCTGCACCTCGCCCTGCTGCTGCTGGAGCTCGGACAATTGCTGCTGCAATTGCTCCAGCATCTCGCGCGCGGTCTGCTGCTCCTGGGTCTGGCCTTGTTCTCCTCCGGGTTCTTGACCTGGTTGTTGCCCCGGCTCCTGGCCTGGCTGTTGGCCATTCTGGTCACCCTGTTGAGGTTGGCCCTGCTGCTGTTGGTTGAGCGCTCGCTCGCGGGCGGCATTGCGGTCTGCCTGGCGCATCTGGTTCTCCGCATCTGACAATTCCCGCTCGCGTGCAAATGTCTCGTCTCGCAGGCGTTGCTGCTCTTGAAGAATATCGGCCAGCTGGTCCATGGCCTCGTTCATTTCCTGGTTCTGGCCGTCACCCTGATTTTGTGGCTGCCCCTGTTGCGCGGTTTGCAGATTATCCATCATCTGTTGCAATTGGCTGAGCAGTTCGCGTGCCGCGTCTTCCGCGCCCGATTGCGCCAGTTCTTCAATGCGGTCCATCATTTCCGAAATGTCGTTTTCAGTCAGCGTTTGAGCATTTGGGTCTTGGGCGAAGTTCTGGTTCGGCTCCATGCCTTCCATCTGTTCACGCATGGCCTGCATGAATTCTTCCATCGCTTCGCGCAGTTCCTGCATCAGCTCAGCGATCTCCTCGTCGCTCGCTCCATTCTCCAATGCTTCAGACAGGTTTTCCTGGGCCTCGCGCAGGCGCTCGCTCGCCAGCGATATGTTGCCATCTTCAATGCCCAATGCGGTATCCCAGAGCAGGTCGACAACAGATCTCAAATCATCATCGGACCGGGCGTCGCGCAGGCGACGCGATGCAATGGTGATAGACATGTATGCAGCCAATTGGCCTTCGAAAAACATTTCCGGGCCGGTGGTGAGCGCATCAAGCATATCTGCGGTGCGGGACGCTTGGTCGCGATCAAGTGCCAGCTTTCGGCGTTCAGAAACCAGCGCCCGAGCCAGCTCCGCATTGAAGCGCCGCTGCGGCAGCGTGAAGGCTCGAACGTCCGAAAAGCCCTCTTGGCCGGCGGCGTCTGTTGCGACCAATGTCATATCCACGGCCGTGCCTGCATAAGGGTGCTCTGTGAGGTTTTTGGAGACTTTTGACGTGCTCGAAGTCGTGTTGCGCCGGGAAAGTGGAAGGTCAAACTCCGGCAGCTCGTAAAGCCCGTTTTCGCCAATGTCCGATGCGCTTTCGGGCAGATCGATCAAGGTTCGGGCAGCGGTGACCCCGTAATCATCTTCCACTGCGTAGGAGAATGTGAAGGCCCCATTTGACTCGGTGGAGGGCACATCCTCCCAGCGAATTTTTGGCTCCAGATCCAATGTGACGGCGATGCGCCACGATGCGATCTGCTGGTCTCCGACCATCAATTGTGCATCGGTAAGGCCGGTCAGCACCAGACGTTCGTCGCCATCTTCAGCGTTCGACCTGACGGCTGAGCGGCTCTGATCCGATCCCTCGTTCACCCGGCTGGGTGGGATGTCGACCTGCCGCGAGCCGTCGCCATCGGTCAGGGTCAAACTGGCCGTTTCGTCCGTGCCGGTGACCCGCACAAGCAGCACACTTCCTTCTGGAACGTTGATCGCCTGGCTTTCATCAGCGTCCAAGTCAGACAGGAATAGCGGGGCGCGGCGGGTGTAACTCGGCGGGGTGATCCACGCATCAACCCTCAACTGCGCTACTTCTGCCGGTTGTTCTGCCTTCACAAAAGCATCCAAAAGGCGACCGGTATGGTCCCCCATTGCGTAGAAGAAGCTGATGAAAAGGAGCAGCAAGGGTATGGCTCGCACGCCCCAGCCATCCCAATTTTCAACACGGGGTTTGGGTGCGCCTGCTTGTACATGGTTTAGCTGCGCCGCCATACGTTCGCGGTGCGTTTCAAACAGGGCTTGGGCGATGGGGTCGTTGCTACGGCCATTGGCCAAACGGTCGCTTTGCGCGGTCAATGGCCGGTGGGACGTGGCACTTTGCTTCTCGACACGATGTCTTGCCATGGCGTCGGACGGCCAGACCACAGATCGCAAGGGTATCAGGGCGAGCAAAAAGCCGATGGCAAACAACCCGACGCCTGCAATGCGAAGCCAGTCTGGCACTTGTGCCCACAGGCCAAACCAGGACGTGGCGGTAAACAGCAGACCCACAGCCAACGCCGGTTGCAGGCGCGGCCAAAGGCTTTCCCAAAACAGGGCCAGCCGGGCAGCGACGAGCGTTTGGCTGATGTGCCTGCCCGGCCGGCCGCTTGTCAGCCTGTCTTCAGTGGGGTCTTTGTACGCCAAACGAGCCTCCGTTAGGTGTAACGTAGCACTGAATGCGGCAATGGCGAGGTGCAGGCAGGTTCACGGGTTTGCGAGCGTGCTCAAACTTTGAGCTGGTCTGCTGACTACTCCGCAGCCTCCACCGCCGCGCGATCCTGTAGCCAGGGGGGCATCGAGTCCAGATCCAGCAAATCTTCATAGCTTGGCCGCGGACGAATGACGTGAAATTCGCCTTTATTGACAAGCACTTCAGGCACTAGCAGCCGGGAATTGTAGGTGCTTGCCTGCACGGCTCCATATGCCCCCGCACTGGCCACCGCGAGCAGGTCACCTTGCTGGGGTCGGGGCATTGACCGCTCCTGCGCCAGATAGTCGCCGGTCTCACATACCGGTCCGACAATGTCAGCGCGGATATGCTCAGCACTTGAGGCGGGTTCGTTGACAGGCACGATGTCGTGCCACGCGTCGTAAAGCGTCGGCCGTATCAAATCGTTCATCGCGCCATCAACGATGACGAAATCTTTGCCATCACCGCGCTTGTGGAAAATGGTTGAGACGACCAGCATGCCTGCATTGCCAGCTATGAGGCGACCGGGTTCAAACAGAATTTGCGCGTCCAAATCTTCCACATGGCGGCGCACGGTTTGCGCATAGGCGTCGGGCAAAGGAGGAGGGTTATTGTCTCTCTGGTAGGGAATGCCCAAACCGCCGCCCAGATCCACATGGTGGATCGCATGACCTTCGGCGCGCAG